>PWRV01000290.1 GCA_003563455.1 Thioalkalivibrio sp. | reverse complement strand
TTACAGGCTTTCCGCACGTAGCGGACATGCTCAACCACCCGAAAGTGCTCCAGTCCCGTGGTTGACGATTAGGCTCAAGGGTACCACCCAGCCACTCACGAACGCCGCAGAAGCACGCCCGAGCCCATATTATGGGCCATTCGTGCCGTCGCGTGCAGTTTCCCCCAACTTTTTTTCAACCGCGTCCGCCAGTGCCTGGAGGCGATCCGGGGTTCGCACCTGCAGACGTTCGAGGTCCCGGCTGCACACCAGCATCTCGTGCGCCAGGTTCAGCGCGACCATCACCGCGATCCGATCGACGCCCACCACCCGGCCCGCGTCGCGGACGGTGCGCATGCGCTCGTCGAGCAGATTGGCCGAGGCGTAGAGGTCGGCTCGCTCCTCGGGCGGGCAGGCGATCTGGTACTCCTTGCCCAGGATGTTGACGCGGACGGGCTCGGCGGGACGGTTCATTCGGGGTGCTCCATGGTGCGCAGGCGGGCAATCATCCCCTCGACGCGGTGGCGGGCCTGTTCAGTGCGTTCCTTGGCGGCGGACCGGTCGGCGCGCAGCTGGCGGAGCTGCTCATGGAGCAGCCGGTTTTCCTCGTGCAGGGCCGAGCAGCGTTCCATCAGCCGGGAGACCTGCATCTCCAGCCGTTCGACGGCGGCGTCCACCCCGACGGGCTTCGTGGTGTCCATTGCGTATTCGGCCCCCGATTCATGGGATTAGCAGAGGATACTGGGTCCGAGTCTAGGAGTGGCGGCAGGCAAGCGTCAACTGAGCCCACCGCCTGAACGCGGGGTTGATTGGCAGTGAGGCTCCGGCGAGGGATGATATCGGAGCGTGAACGACGCGTGCGAAGGCCAGTTTCGGGCCTCGCCGTCGTCGGAGGCAAGCCCTAACGGGGATCCGGCGCCGGGGGCTGTCGCCCGGCGCCTGGCCTGCTGCGGGGCGACCGCACGATGCGGGTTCAATGCTGTCTCTGACGACGGGCGGTTGCGGGGGCGCGCGCTCCGCGGCCAAAATGCAACAGGCAGGAGCCAGCGCTCCTCGGGGAACTTTTATGAGCGATATTCCTCCACCCGGACCGGGCGCCACCATCATCGAGTCGGTGGCGCACAACGGCAAGCCCTGTCGCGTGGTCGACAACACCGGGACGATCGATCGCGCGGAACTGGAGCGGTTGCTGGCCGATCTGATCGAGGAACGCCATTTCGGTCTTCGCGCGATGTCGGCGAAGGGCAGCAACTCGATCCGGCTCGGCGAGCCCGACTTCACTCACATGCAGTTTGGAGATCGCATCTACCGCATGCTGCTGTTCCCCTACGAAGCCCGACTGGAGGCCTTCTGATGCTTGCGGTGAAACCCGACGCCGGGCAGCTCGAGGGGCTGCTGCACGCTGCAGGCCTGGCCTGTGGTGCCGCCACGGCGCACGGCGTGCTCTCCGGGTGCCTGGTGGCTGATGACAGCCTGCCGGCGGCTCGTCTCGCGCGTGCTCTGGGCGAGCGTAATCCGGCCTCCGACTTCGAGGAGCCAGTGTTTCAGGAAGCCATCGAGGGCCTGCGGGTTGAGTTGCTGCGTGCGCTGAACGATCCGACCCTTGGCTTCGAGCCCTTGCTCGCGGACGACGACGATCTTTCGCTGCGCACTCGCTCCCTGGCCCAATGGGTCGACGGTTTTCTCGGCGGTCTGGGGCAGACGCCACGGCTCGGCGGGCTCAAGCCGTCGGCGGAGGCGGCGGAAATTCTGCGCGACTTCGCCGAGATCGCCCGGATGGACCCGGAACCGGAGGACAGCGAGGAGAACGAGGAGGCCTTTGCCGAACTCGCCGAGTACGTACGCGTCGGGGTGATGCTGCTGGCCGACGAACTCGCGCCCGAGCGGCCCCGGCAGCCAATACCGCTGCAATGAAAGCGCCTGCGATCACCCTCAAGGCATTCGCACGTCGACGCCGGCGGCTGATGCACGCAATCGGCAGCGACGCGATCGCGGTCATCCCGGCCGCAAGCGAGAGCCTGCGCAACCGGGATGTCGAGTATCCCTTCCGCCAGGACAGTGACTTCCTGTACCTGACCGGCTTCCCCGAGCCCGACGCGGTCGCGGTACTGGTGCCTGGGCGCGAGGCCGGCGAGTACGTGCTGTTCTGCCGCGACCGGGACCCGGACATGGAGACCTGGAACGGTCGCCGTGCCGGGCCGGACGGCGCGGTGGCGGACTATGGCGCCGACTGTGCATTTCCCATCGGGGACATTGACGAGATCCTGCCCGGGCTGATGGAAAACCGCCAGGCGTTGTGCGCGCCGTTCGGACACACCGAAGCGATGGACAAGCGACTGTTCGGTTGGGTGAAGCAGGTCCGGGCGAAGGCCCGCTCCGGCGTGCGCGCCCCTGCCGAATTCGTCGCGCTGGAGCACCACCTGCACGAGCAGCGCCTGTTCAAGCAGGCCGACGAGCTTCGCATGATGCGCCACGCCGCCCGGATCTCCACGCAGGCCCACGTACGCGCGATGCAGGCCTGCCGCCCCGGAATGAGCGAGTTCGAGATCGAGGCCGAACTGCTGCACGAGTTCCGGCGTCACGGGACCGAGCCGGCGTACCACTCCATCGTCGGGGGTGGCGAGAACGGCTGCATCCTGCACTATGTCGAGAACCGGAGCCGCCTGAAGGCGGGGGACATGCTGCTGATCGACGCGGGGGGCGAACACGGCGGCTACGCGTCGGATATCACCCGCAGCTTCCCGGTGTCCGGGCGCTTCGCCCCCGCCCAGCGCGAGATCCACGAGCTGGTGCTGGAGGCGCAGGCCGCTGCCATTGCCAGGGCGGTTCCCGGCAACCACTGGAACGATCCCCACGACGCAGCGGTTGGAGTGCTCACCCGCGGCCTGAAAACGCTCGGGATACTCAAGGGCCGGCCGGCGGACCTGATCCGCAAGGAGGCCTACAGGCCCTATTACATGCATCGCACCGGCCACTGGCTGGGGCTCGATGTGCACGATGTCGGCGATTACCGCATCGGCGAGGCATGGCGGTTGCTGGAGCCGGGCATGGTGATGACTGTGGAGCCCGGCCTCTACTTCGGTCCGCAGACGAAGGCCCCGAAGCGTTTTCGAGGCATCGGCATCCGGATCGAGGACGATGTCGCTGTGACCCGCGCCGGCAACGAGGTGCTGACCGACGATTGCCCGAAGACCGTCGAAGAGATCGAGGCCTGCATGGCCGCCGGGAGGATGGACCGGGCAGGAGCCGCCTGATGACGGCGCGCCGGCGCAACTGCGACGTGCTGATCGTGGGCGGCGGCCCGGTTGGTGGTCTGCTGGCGTGCCTTCTGGCCCGTGGCGGCCTGGACATTGCTCTTGTCGAACGCGGGACGCGCAAGGCTTCGAGCGCACCCGACGGCAACGGTGACACGCGCGGCTACGCGCTCGCCGCCGGGACGGTCCGCCTGCTCGACGACGTCGGCTACTGGCAGCCGCTGGTCACCGCGGCCGAGCCCATCCGCGCGGTTCACGTGAGCCGTCAGGGCGACTTCGGCAGCGTGGTGATGGATTCTAAGAGCCAGCAGGTTCCCGCGCTCGGGCAGGTGGTTCCGGCCGTGCGCATCGATGCGATGCTCGCGGATGCATTGTCGGCAACCGGGGTCGAACGCCTGGAACAAACCGCGCTCGAGACACTCGAGGCGGCCGGAGACGAACGGCGCGAGGCGGTCCTTGCCGGGCCGGACGGACGTCATCGCCTTGCGGCACGGCTCGTGGTGGCCGCCGATGGCACGGCATCGGCGACCCGTGCGGCGGCGGGGATCGAGGTGCAGCGGCGCCGGTATGCTGCGGACGCGCTGGTCTTCGATGTCCGCTCCGCCCGGCCGCACCGCGGCAGGGCCTTCGAGCGCTTCACGCCGGAGGGCCCGCTGGCGCTGTTGCCGCAGCCCGGCGGGCGGCTCAATGTGGTGTGGGTTGCGCCGCCCGAGGTCTGCGAAGAACGCGCGGCACTGGCCGAGTCCGAGCGCATCGCGGCGTTGCAGGAGCGGTTCGGGTGGCGCCTTGGCCGGCTCCGTGCAGCCGGGCCGGTCGCGCGGTTTCCGCTGGAACTGGTGCGGGCGCGCCGCCTGTACGATCGTCGGATGGTGCTGGCAGGAAATGCCGCGCACGGATTGCACCCGGTCGCCGGTCAGGGCCTGAATCTGTCGCTGCGCGACGTGGCGGTTCTTGCCGGCGGGGTGCTGGCCGCTCGCGATCCCGGGGCGCCCGAGGTGCTCGCGGCGTACGCGCAGGCGCGTAAAGGCGACATCGACCGGGTGGCCACCGTCACGGATCTCCTCGCACGCGGCCTGCCGCTCGGCGAGCGGCTCGTGCCGGTTGCGCTGCGCAGGGGCATGCTGCTGCTCGACCGGATCGGCCCGTTGCGGCAGTTCTGGGCGGAGCAGGCGATGGGTCTGCAGCCGCTGCCGCGCCGGATCCTGCGCGGCTTGCCACCCGTGCCGCGGGAAACCGGTACGCCGGCATCGACCGCTGCACGGACGGGAGAGGGCAAATGAGCGGATCGACCGGGGTTCTCGATGCGGTGGTGGTTGGCGGTGGCGCCGTCGGGGCGGCCACGGCTCTGGGTCTTGCGCGCAACGGGCACCGTGTTCTGCTGCTGGATCGCAGGCCG
>PWRV01000133.1 GCA_003563455.1 Thioalkalivibrio sp. | reverse complement strand
CAGCATCCCCACCGATTGTGACCCCTGACCGGGGAAGACCACTGCCCACTGCGATTCCATGGCAAACCTGATCCGCTCAAGGATGGCGTAGTGTATGCGTAACGATTCCCGAGCGGCAAACCCCCGAATCGGTGCCCGCCACGGACGGGGGCCGAACCGCATTCAGATCCCCACCGCAGCGCGGCGACACGCGACCGAATAACCGCTCGCGAGGCTGCGTCGGCTTGAGTTCCCGACGCGCATCCGCATAATGTCGCCTCCCGTGCCACAATGCTGAGGGCCTGTATGGCGAAAGAAGACGAGATTGAGCTCGAGGGGACCATCCTGGAGACGCTGCCGAACACGATGTTCCGCGTCGAACTGGAAAACGGTCACGTAATCACTGCACACATCTCCGGAAAGATGCGCAAGCACTACATCCGCATCCTCCGGGGCGACAAGGTGATCGTGCAGATGACGCCCTACGATCTCACGAAGGGTCGAATCGTCTACCGCAACAAGTGAGCGGGGCCGACGGAATCGGCCCCATGACGCGGGTCAGTGTCAGGAGACGGCGGGCTCGCGTATGTCGAGTTCCAGCCCGCCCTCGCCCACGCTGACGACAACTTCCCCGCCGCCCTTCACCAGGCGACCGAACAGCAGTTCTTCCGCAAGCGGCTTCTTGATGTATTCCTGCAGCGTGCGTGCCATCGGCCGGGCGCCCATCTTCACGTCGTATCCGTGCTCGGCCAGCCAGGCACGCGCCTCCGGCGTTACCGTCAGCACCACCTTCTTTTCGTCCAGCTGCGCCTGCAGCTGCACAAGGAATTTGTCGACCACGCCAAGAATGGTCGCCTCGTCCAGCGCCCCGAACTGGATCACGCCATCGAGGCGGTTGCGGAACTCGGGGCTGAAGGTGCGCTTGAGTGTTTCCATCGCGTCGGTGGAATGATCTTGCTGGGTGAACCCCATCGAGGGCCGGCTTGCGATCTCGGCGCCCACATTGGTGGTCATCACCACGATCACGTTACGGAAATCCACCTTGCGGCCGTTCGTGTCGGTGAGCGTTCCGTGATCCATCACCTGCAGCAGCAGATTGAACACATCGGGATGAGCCTTTTCGATCTCGTCCAGCAACAGGACCGCATGCGGGTGCTTCAGGATCGAGTCGGTGAGCAGCCCCCCTTCGTCATAGCCCACGTATCCGGGCGGCGCCCCGATCAGGCGGGAGACCGTATGTCGCTCCATGTACTCCGACATGTCGAAGCGCACCAGTTCGATGCCCAGGATCCGCGCGACCTGCCGCGTGACTTCGGTCTTGCCGACGCCGGTCGGTCCGGTGAACAGGAACGAGCCGATCGGCTTCTCTTCTTCGCCGAGTCCTGAACGCGCCATCTTGATCGCGGTGCTGAGCGTCTCGATGGCCTTGTCCTGCCCGAAAACGACCATCTTCAGGTTGCGCTCGAGATTGCGCAACACCTCGACATCGCTGCTCGAGACCGACTTGGGCGGAATACGGGCAATCTTCGCGACGATCGCCTCGATATCCTGCACCCCGATCGTCTTGCGCCGGTTTTTCGATGGCTGCAGTTGCCGGTTCGCGCCGGCCTCGTCGATCAGGTCGATCGCCTTGTCCGGCAGGAAGCGGTCGGTGATGTAACGGTCGGAGAGTTCTGCTGCCGCCCGCAGCGCGGGCCGGGTGAAGCGCACGTTGTGATGGTCCTCGAAGCGCGTCTTCAGACCCGACAGGATCTGATAGGTCTCCTCCACCGAGGGCTCGGGCACATCGATCTTCTGAAAGCGGCGCGCAAGCGCCCGATCCTTCTCGAAAATGCCGCGATACTCCTGGTAGGTGGTGGATCCAATGCATTTCAGTTCGCCGCTGGCCAGCATCGGCTTGATCAGGTTGGACGCATCCATCACTCCGCCCGAGGCCGCGCCGGCCCCGATGATGGTGTGGATCTCGTCGATGAACAGCACCGCACCCGGCTGGCGCTTCAGCTGCGCGAGCACACCCTTCAGGCGCTTTTCGAAATCGCCGCGGTACTTGGTTCCGGCGACGAGTGCGCCCAGATCCAGCGCGTATACCGTACCGTTCTCGATCGCCTCCGGCACCTCATGATCCACGATGCGCTTGGCCAGGCCCTCGGCGATCGCCGTCTTGCCGACACCCGCTTCGCCGACGAGCAGCGGATTGTTCTTGCGTCGCCGGCAAAGGATCTGGATGGTGCGCTCGATCTCGTGCTCGCGGCCGATCAGCGGGTCGATCTCGTCCTTTGCTGCCCGCGCGTTCAGATTCGTCGCATACAGCGTCAGGGCGTTCTGCTTGGCTTCTCCGTCCTCGCCAGGCGGACCACCGGGGGCGGCCGACTCCCCGCTGCCCGGTTGCGGCTGTGCGGGATCCTCGTCAGCGACCTTGGAGATTCCGTGCGAAATGTAGTTGACGACGTCCAGCCGCTGGATGTCCTGTTGTGCAAGCAGGTGGAGCGCGTGGCTGTCCTGCTCGCCAAACAGGGCCACAAGCACATTGGCGCCGCTGACTTCCTTGCGCCCGCTCGACTGCACGTGAAAGACAGCGCGCTGGAGCACGCGCTGGAACCCGAGCGTGGGCTGCGTCTCCCGGCCGTCGCGGGGCGGGATCCGCGGGGTATTCGCGTCCAGCCAGGTGTCCAGCTCCGAGCGCAGACGGTCGAGGTCAGCGCCGCAGGCACGCAGCACGGTCGCCGCGCTCGGATTCGAGATGAGTGCCAGCAGGAGGTGTTCCACAGTCACGAATTCGTGACGTTTCTCCCGGGCGTCCTTGAAAACCAGGTTCAAGCTGAATTCAAGTTCGCGGTCGAGCATGGGATCAGGCCTCCTCCATCGAGCAAAGCAGCGGGTGCTGGTGATGGCGTGCGTATTCGTTTACCTGGGCAACCTTCGTTTCGGCCACGTCGCGGCTGAAAAGCCCGCAGACGCCCTTTCCGCGGGTATGAACGTGCAGCATGATCCGCGTGGCCTTCTCCCGGTCCATCGCGAAGAAGGTCTCGAGGACCTCCACCACGAATTCCATCGGCGTGTAGTCGTCATTCATCAATACCACCTTGTAACGTCGCGGTGGCTTGACCTCGGGGCGGGCCTCGTCGACCGCAATCGACTCGTCCCGCGACGTTTTCTGCTTCGAGTCACTCATGGCTCGCTGGCTTCACCTTCAGCCCTTGCAACATGTTTCTCCGCATCTTCATCGACGACCGCGCGCCGGACCAAAATACCGTAATGGGCGTCCCCTTGACGGCCGTGTTCCATTCTGTTCCGTGCCCCGGTCCGCAGCCAACCGCCGCATCCTGGCAACATCGCCCTGGCGGCCCGTCGGTCATCACCCGTCCATGTGCCTCGTAACAGCCTCGCCGAAGCCGGAGCAGGAGACGGGGTCAACCCCATCGAGCAGACGGGCAAAGTCATAGGTCACCGTCTGCGAGCTGATGGCCCCCGACATCCCCTTCACGATCAGGTCGGCCGCCTCGATCCAGCCGAGGTGACGCAGCATCATCTCTGCAGACAGGATCAGGGAGCCGGGGTTCACCTTGTCCTGGCCGGCGTAGCGCGGCGCGGTCCCGTGAGTCGCCTCGAACATCGCAACGGTGTCGGAGAGGTTTGCGCCCGGCGCGATCCCGATCCCTCCGACCTGCGCTGCAAGGGCATCGGAAATGTAGTCTCCATTCAGGTTCAGGGTCGCGATCACGTCGTAGTCGGCCGGACGCAGCAGAATCTGCTGCAGGAAGGCGTCGGCGATCACATCCTTGATGACGATCTCCCGCCCGGTAAGGGGGTTCTCGAAGCTGCACCAGGGCCCACCGTCGATTTCTTCGGCACCGAACTCCTCCTGCGCCAGTTCGTAACCCCAGCTCTTGAAGGCCCCTTCGGTGAATTTCATGATATTGCCCTTGTGCACCAGGGTCACGGAAGCGCGGTCGTTGTCGATCGCATACTGGATGGCCTTGCGCACGAGCCGCTTGGTGCCCTCACTCGACACCGGCTTCACGCCGATCCCTGCCGTGTCCGGGAAGCGGATCTTGGTGACGCCCATCTCGTTCTGGAGAAAATCGATCACCTTGCGGGCCTCATCCGTTCCGGCCTCGTATTCGATCCCCGCGTAGATGTCCTCGGAGTTTTCCCGGAAGATCACCATGTCGGTCTGCGTCGGATCACGCAGCGGGCTCGGCGTGCCGGGGAAATAACGCACGGGCCGCAGACAAACGTAGAGATCCAGCTGCTGGCGCAGCGCGACATTCAGGGACCGGATACCGCCGCCAACCGGGGTGGTCAGCGGGCCCTTGATCGAGACGAGGAACTCGCGAACCGCATCAAGGGTCTCTGCCGGCAGCCAGGTGATGGCACCGTACACGGTGTTTGCCTTCTCGCCCGCGTAGACCTCCATCCAGGCGATGCTGCGCTTACCACCGTAGGCCTTCTCCACGGCCGCATCGACCACCATTCGCATTGCCGGGGTGATGTCGACACCGATGCCGTCTCCTTCCACGAACGGGATGATCGGACGGTCGGGCACCTGCAGCGTGCCATCGGAATCAACGCCGATCCGTTCGGCGTCTGAGGGGATCTTGATATGTTCGTAGGCCATGGCTGCTCCAGGGGTCGCGAGTGGGCGGTTCGCCGGATTATACAAACGATGAAGGTACTTTGGTTTG
>PWRV01000244.1 GCA_003563455.1 Thioalkalivibrio sp. | reverse complement strand
GTCCCGACTCGACCACGACCGCGAGTTGCTGGAACGCGCGGTTCTTGCTCCCCATCTGGACCGGGCCCCGGCCCGTCTGCCGGAGGTTCTTGCCACCGCGGTTCGGGGGTTGCACAAGGCTTTCGAGCGCTGGCGCGAAGAGGGTGCGGCGCCAGACGGTGCCCGTGCCCTCGGCGACCGGCTGCGCATTCTGCGGAACATGGCACGGCCGGTCGCGCTGAGGTTCGGGGAATTCGCCGGAGTCATGGAATCCCTGGCAGTCGAGCTGTCCGACCGCGGTCAGCCTGCCGGCCGGGAGGCGCAGCAGGTCATCGCCGATGCCATCGAAGTGATGCCTCTGCTGCTCGATGAAGTGCGCGCAGGTGGCCCCGCGGACACCCCCCTCACCGACATCGTGTTGCGCGCAGAGGCCGTGCTGTCGGCCGACCCGCAGGCACCCGAGGAGGAACCGCCGCTGTCCCCGTCCGACGAACTGCCGGGCCTCGAGGCGATCCGCAGCCGCGGTCGGGCCGAGATGGCGCGTCTGGCGGCGGCCTTCGAGGCACTCGAGAGCGGCCACGGTGGCTCAGCCGGGCAGACGGCGGAGGGTCCGCGTCCACCGGTCCCGGACCCGGCGCCGACGGCTTTTCGCGCCGCACACGCGCAGGCTGCCGAGCTCGCCGACTGGCAGCACCGGGTGGTCGATGCCCTGACCCGGATCGCGGACCAGGCGCAGGCGCTCGAGACGCTGGCCGGACGGTTGCAGGCCCCTTCGGCTGCCGCGGCGGAGCGGAACTCCGGATCCGGTGCGGGCGAGGCGCTGGATGAATTGCAGCAACTGCGCCACGCGCTGGGCAAGGCGGTCGGCGATGCCTCTGCAGCCGTCCTGCGGCAGCAGCGGCTGACCCGCATGCTGCAGGACTCGCTCGACGGGTGCTTGCGACACGACGCCCGCGGGGATTGAAGGAGGCGCGGTCGTCCATGACGGTCAGCCCAGGTCGCCGAAAAGGGTCTGCAGTACCGTCAGGCCGGCGATGCTCGCCGTCTCGGTCCTGAGGACCCGGGGGCCGAGCCGCAGGCCCCGGAAACCGGCTCCCCGCGCGAGCGCGATCTCTTCGGGCTCGAGCCCGCCCTCCGGCCCCACGAGGAGCGTGACGGGATCGTCGCGGGAATCGGGTTGCGCGCCCCGCCACGCCTCCGGCGGATCGCCCGCGGGGTCCGCCACGGCCCGCAGTCCGCGTACCGGAAGTGCCTCGAGGACCGCCCGCAGTTCGCGCGGCGGGTCCAGCGAGGCCAGCTCGTTGCGGCCGCATTGTTCGGTGGCGGCGCGGAGCACGCCCTCCCAGTGCCGGTAGCGTTTCTCCACCCGGCGGTGCCCGCCGCCAGACACGCTGCGGGCGCTGAGCACCGGCCAGATTTCGGCGACGCCAAGCTCCACCGCCTTCTGGATGGCCAGGTCCATGTGGTCGCCGCGCGCAATACCCTGAAGCAGGCGAATCGGTCGGGCAGGCGTCGTGGGCTCGGCCGCGACGGGCCCGACCCGAAGGCTGCCCGCCCGCCGACCCGACACCGTCAGCACCGCGTGGTGCTCACGGCCCGCACCGTCGAAGACCCGGCAGGGAGCGCCGTCGCGCAGACGCAGCACCGAGACCGCGTGTCGCAGCGTATCGGCGGGCAGGTCCAGCACGCGCCCATCCGACAGCTCCGACTCGATCAGCAGCCGGGGGACGCGCATGACGCGGTTTCCGGAAGATCAGGCGCCGCCGCGGGCGCTCGGGCTCAGGCGCTGGCCCGGAGTTCACCCAGGCCGAGGTTCTTCCAGATGGCCTCCGCGGCCGTGGCCTGGTTCATCGAGTAGAAGTGGATGCCGGGTGCGCCATCGTCGAGCAGGCGCGCACAGAGTCTCGTCACGACCTCGATGCCGAAGGCACGGATCGACGCGGTGTCATCGCCGTAGGCCTCCAGTCGCTTGCGGATGAAGCGCGGGATCTCGGCGCCGCAGGCATCGGAGAAGCGGGCCAGCTGCGCATAGTTCGTGATCGGCATGATGCCGGGCACGATCGGGATCTCGATCCCCATCGCGCGCACCCGGTCCATGAATGCCACGTAGGCATCGACGTTGTAGAAATACTGGGTGATGGCCGAGTCGGCGCCCGCGGCGACCTTCTGGCGGAAATGCTCGAGGTCCTTTTCGGCGTTCGCGGCCTGGGGGTGAAATTCCGGGTAGGCCGCGACCTCGATCTTGAACTGGTCGCCGAAGTTCTCGCGTATGAACGCGACCAGTTCGGCGGCATACCGGAATTCGCCCGGCCTGCCGCCGGTTCCGGAGGGCAGGTCACCGCGCAGCGCCACCAGCCGGCGAACGCCGTTGTCCCGGTAGGTCTGCAGCAGTTCAAGCAGTTCCTCGCGCGAGGACGAAATGCAGGAAATGTGGGGGGCGGCTTCCACCCGGCCCTCGCGCTGGATTTCCAGCACGGTGTCAAGCGTGCGGTCGCGGGTGGACCCGCCCGCGCCGAAGGTCACCGAGAAATAGGCGGGCTGAAGCGCGGTCAGTCTCTTTCGGACCCGGCGCAGCCGATCCACGCCCTCAGCGTTCTTGGGCGGAAAGAATTCGAAGCTGAACACCGGCGTGAAACGTGTAGCCTGGTTCATTACAGGTTCCTCCTTGGGAAGCGCTGGATAAGGCCATCCCGGCCTTCTCAGCGCACGCTGCGCTGCACAGATGATATGCAGCCTGCTTCAGAATCAACCACCTGCGGTGGTCCATTCTGGCGGCACCTTCCTGTGCCGCAGGGAAACGCCGACAAATCAGCATTTCCCTCGAGTGATCCGAATCACCTCTCTCCGGCCCATCCTCGGTTCGGGAAGTGCAGTGCCCCCTCTCCCGCGAGCGGGAGAGGGGCCGGGGGACCGGACGAGAGGCCCGGGTGAGAGGGACGGTGTTCAGTACCGGTAGTGTTCCGGCTTGAACGGACCCTCGGCCGGCAGGCCCAGGTAGGTGGCCTGTTCCTCGGTCAGCTGGGTGAGCTTCGCGCCGAGCTTCTTCAGGTGCAGCGCCGCGACCTTCTCGTCCAGGTGCTTCGGCAGCACGTAGACCCGGTTCTCGTACCGCTCGCCATGCGCGAACAGTTCGATCTGGGCCATCGTCTGGTTGGTGAAGGAGTTCGACATCACGAAGCTCGGGTGTCCGGTGCCGCAGCCGAGGTTCACCAGCCGGCCCTCGGCCAGCAGGATGATGCGCTTGCCGTCCGGGAAGATCACGTGGTCAACCTGCGGCTTGATGTTCTCCCAATCGTACTGGCGCAGGCCGGCAACGTCGATCTCCGAGTCGAAGTGCCCGATGTTGCAGACGATGGCCTGGTCCTTCATGCGCGCCATGTGGTCGGCGGTGATCACATCCATGTTGCCGGTGGCGGTCACGAAGATGTCGGCCTGGTCGGCGGCCTCGTCCATCGTGACCACGCGGTAGCCTTCCATCGAGGCCTGCAGTGCGCAGATCGGGTCGATCTCCGTGATCCAGACCGTCGCGCCGAGTCCGCGCAGCGACTGGGCGCTGCCCTTGCCGACGTCGCCGTAGCCGCAGACCACCGCGATCTTGCCGGCGATCATCACGTCGGTGGCGCGCTTGATCGCGTCCACCAGCGACTCGCGGCAGCCGTAGAGGTTGTCGAACTTCGACTTGGTCACCGAATCGTTGACGTTGATCGCCGGGAAGGCCAGCTCGCCCTTCTGCTCCATCTGGTAGAGACGGTGCACTCCGGTGGTGGTCTCCTCGGTGACGCCGCGGATGTTCTTCTTGATGTTCGAGTACCAGTTCGGGGAGGTCTCGAGACGCTTGCGGATGGCCGCGAACAATGCCCTTTCCTCGTCGTTACCCGGATTGTCGAGGATGGAACGGTCCTGCTCGGCGCGACTGCCCAGCATCACCAGCAGCGTCGCGTCGCCGCCGTCATCGAGGATCATGTTCGGCGTGCCGCCGTCGTGCCACTCGAAGAGCCGGTGGGTGAAGTCCCAGTATTCCTCCAGGGTTTCGCCCTTGTACGCGAAGACCGGCGTGCCGCCGGCGGCGATCGCGGCGGCCGCGTGATCCTGGGTGGAGTAAATGTTGCAAGAGGCCCAGCGCACTTCGGCGCCGAGGGCCTCCAGCGTCTCGATCAGCACCGCGGTCTGGATTGTCATGTGCAGCGATCCGGCGATGCGGGCGCCCTTCAGGGGCTGTTCCCTGGCAAATTCGTCGCGGATCTGCACCAGGCCGGGCATCTCGGTCTCGGCGATCGCAATCTCCTTGCGACCGAAGTCGGCCTGGCCAATGTCCTTTACAACGTAGTCCTGCTTACTGCTCGGGTTCATCACAGCATTCATGGTGTTAAAGCTCCGTGAGTCTGGACGAGCGCCGTTCCATCGGGAAGACACCGAACTGAGCCTGACGGGGATTCCGCTGCAGCGCTCCTCAGCCGGTATTCTGTCTCTGGTCTTCTATCTCGCTGAGCCTCAAGGGCTTGCGTCCGTCCTGTCGTTTTCGGGTGTCGGCAGCACGGATGCTGCCGTCAAGCCCACAGGGATGTGTTCACGGCGTCCCGAAAACGACAGGACGGGCGCAAGACCAACCCCGCCAGCGTGGTTCCGGACCCCTTAACGGAGTGCCGCGGCATCGGCGAGTTCCGCCGCGCGGTCGGTCTTTTCCCAGGGCAGTTCCACGTCGTCGCGGCCGAAGTGCCCGTACGCAGCAGTCTGCCTGTAGAT
>PWRV01000066.1 GCA_003563455.1 Thioalkalivibrio sp. | reverse complement strand
TGTCGAGCTGGGCCATCGCCCTGCATCTGTTCCTGCTCGGAAGAGTGCCGCCGCGACGGAGTTTCGCTGAAAGCACACGCCGGCTGCAGGGACAACGGGTGCGGGTTACCGGGCGGGTCGTGGTGTGGGCTCTTCTGCGCATCCTGCTGTTCGCGCTGGTCGCCAGTATCGCCGCACTGCTCGTCAGCGGGGCACAACAGCTCTTCGGGGCGAACCTTCGCGTGCTGGCGTTTTCGATCGTGGCGCTTCTGCTTCTCTGGGGGCTTGCGAACGCCGTGGGATCCGCCCTGGCCAACGGCGCGCTCGCATCCCTGCTCGACCGGCTCTACCGCGAGGCGACGGGGGATGTGCCGGAGAGCGCTCGGGTCGTCGCCCGACGGCCCGTTACGACCGGGGTGATTCCGGTTTCGCTTCTGCTCGGCGGCGTTGCGGTCGCGCTGGGCGGGGGCCTCTACCTGGGTGGCAGCCTGGTCGAACGCGTCAGCGCCGAACGCGAGGTCGAGATCATCGCCCATCGCGGCGCGTCCGTGGCGCGGCCCGAGAACACCATGGCCGCCTTCGAGCAGGCTCTGGCGGAAGGCGCAGACTGGATCGAGCTCGACGTGCAGGAGACCGCCGATGGCGAGGTCGTGGTCGCCCACGACAGCGATTTCATGAAGATGGCCGGCGTCGACCTGAAGGTGTGGGACGCCACGATGGCCGATCTGGCCGAGATCGACATCGGCAGTTGGTTCGACCCCACGTATGCCGGCGAGCGCACGCCGACCCTGCGCGAGGTCCTGCGCGCCGCCCAGGGCCGCGGCAAGGTCCTGATCGAACTGAAATACTACGGCCACGACGTCGCGCTGGAAACCCGTGTCGTGGAAATCGTCGAGGAAACGGGGATGTCGGCGGATGTCGCCATCATGTCGCTCAAGATCGAGGGCGTTAGCAAGATGCAGACGCTGCGGCCCGGCTGGACGCACGGTATCCTGGCGGCCACCGCGGTCGGCGATCTTTCCGCCCTCGACGCCGATTTCCTGGCGGTCAACACCGGGCAGGTCTCTCTGGACCTGATCCGCCGGACCCACGCGCAGGGCAGGAAGCTGTATGTCTGGACGGTCAACGACCCGGTAACGATGGTGCGCCTGATCTCAATGGGTATCGACGGACTGATCACCGATGAGCCGGCGCTGGCTCGCCAGGTGATGGGGGCACGCAACCAGTTGTCCGCACCGGAACGCCTGCTCCTCTGGGCAAGCGACTGGTTCCGTCTGAAGAGCTTCGATCTCGTGGCGGAGGAAGCTGATGCCTGATCACCGGAAAAAGGCCTTCGCTGTGTTGCTGGGGTTCTGGATCGCCGCCCTCGCCCCGGCGATCACGACCGCAGAGCCGGAACCCGGGGAATCCTTTGCGAAGCGACTTTCGGTCGAGGTGCAGGCACATCGCCGTCTTGTCGAGGTCATGGACCGGGCCGGTCATGTCCCCGTGCCCTTTACCACCGATGGCTGCAGCGGGGGGCTTTCGATGGCCTGGGACCTCATTGCGGACATCCTGCCGGCCTTCGCGCGGACCCACCAGGGGCGCCCGCCGTGGGAGGCCTGCTGCGTGACCCACGACCGGGCCTATCACGTGGCGGGCGGTGCGCGCGCAGCCCGGGAGAGCTACCGGGCGCGGTTCGCGGCCGACGACGCCTTGCGGGAGTGCGTACTCGCGACCGGCGTGCGTCGGACGCCTTACCTTTCCCAAACCTATGGCCTGCACGAACGGCACATCGCGGGCGCCTACGGATTGATCGCCGATGCCATGTTCGACGCAGTGCGGCTGGGCGGCGGCCCCTGCACCGGTCTGCCGTGGCGCTGGGGTTACGGGTATCCCGGTTGCTTTCCGGGGAAGCGCTGATTTTTTGGATTTTCCCGGTGGCACATGGGCGATGGGGGACTTCCTTGCCGACCCCCTGGAAACATCTCCGTCGGGAATTTGACCGCTTAATGGAGCGGGTACCCGCCCCGCCTCCATTGCCGCGTATTTTCACGATCGCCGCGCGGATAGATGGCGGACTCGCGCCACGAAACATCCCGACTCACCCGGTCGACCTTCACCGCATTCCGCGCGATCAAGAAAGAGGATCCGAAGGCCGAGCATCTGAAACGCTACGACATGAGCAGTTTCCGCACCCTGTTCCTCGCGGGCGAGCGCTGCGACCCGGGCACCCTGAACTGGGCCGGCGCGATCCTGCAGCGACCGGTGATCGATCACTGGTGGCAGACCGAGACCGGCTGGGCGATCGCCGGGAATTTTGTCGGGATCGAAACTCTTCCGGTGAAGCCGGACAGTGCCGGCACGCCGGTGCCCGGCTACGACGTTCGCGTATTCTCTGGGCCGGATCAGGAACTAGCCGCCGGCACCATGGGCAGCATCGTGTTGCGCCTGCCGATGCCCCCGGGCTGCCTGTCCTCCCTCTGGAATAACGATGACCGCTTCCGGGAGTCCTATCTCGAAGCCGTTCCGGGTGACTATCTGACCGGGGATTCCGGCTAACTTGACGAGGACGGCTATCTCTACGTCATGGGCCGCATCGACGACACCATCAATGGGGCCGGACACCGCCTCTCCAGCGGTTCGATCGAGGAGGTGCTCGCGGCCCACCCGTCCGTGGCCGAATGCGCGGTGATCGCAGTCGCCGACGACCTCAAGGGCTCCGTACCCATCGGGCTGGTGGTGATGAAGAGTGGCGTGCGCCAGGATCAGGAGGACCTGTGCCGGGAACTGATCACGAAGGTACGCGAGGAAGTCGGCCCGGTAGCGGTATTCAAGCGGGTCGCCGTGGTGGATCGCCTGCCCAAGACCCGGTCCGGCAAGATCCTGCGAGCGGTGATGCGCAGGATCGCGGATAGCCAGGCCTACCAGACACCCGCCACGATCGACGACCCGGGTATTCTGGAGGAAATCCGCAAGGCCCCCCAGGGCATCGGCTACGCTGCCGCGCAAAGCGGACCAGCCCGCTGAGGCGGGAGCGCGGCCGGCGGATATCGATGATTCCTGAAACACAGACGAGGAGTACGGATGGCTGAGTCAGCACCGACCACGCTGATCCTCTACGCCGAACACGAGTTCAATGCCTCCACCTTTGGCGCCAGGGTGGTGGCCGGAACCCACTCGGACATCTACTCGGCCATCACTGGCGCGATCGGTGCACTGCGCGGACCCAAGCACGGAGGTGCGAACGAGGCGGCCTGCGAGATCCAGCTCCGCTACCGGAACGCCGACGAGGCCGAGGCGGACATCCGCGAACGGGTGGGACGCAAGGAGATCATCATCGGCTTCGGACACCCCGTCTACACCATCGGGGATCCCCGCAACGAGGGGATCAAGGCCGTGGCACGGCGCCTTTCCGAGGACCAGGGGCTGATGACCATGTACTCTGTGGCCGACCGACTCGAATCGGTGATGTGGGAGCTGAAGAGGATGTTCCCCAACCTCGACTGGTTCTCGGCGGTATCCTATCACATGATGGGCATTCCCACCGCGCTGTTCACGCCGATCGTCGTGATCTCCCGAACCACCGGCTGGGTCGCGCACGTGATCGAACAGCGGCAGGACGGCAAGATCATCCGGCCCAGCGCGAACTACACCGGCCCGGAGAACCAGCCTTGGGTGCCGATCGATGACCGTGTCGACACCTTCCAGCCAGGAACCGATTCGTGATTCAGCACATCGCCGACGCCAACGTCCGCCCCGGCGCGGATCCCGAGCTGCAGGCCATCGCCGACTACGTCTGCGACTACCGAGTCGAATCCGCGGAGGCGCTGGACACCGCGCGCAACTGCCTGATGGACTCCCTCGGCTGCGCGCTGCTGGCACTGCAGTACCCGGAGTGCAGCAAACACCTTGGGCCCGTGGTGTCCGGCACCGTGGTGCCGAACGGCTCGCGCGTTCCCGGCACGCAGTTCCAGCTCGACCCGATCCAGGCGGCCTTCAACATCGGCGCACTGGTTCGCTGGCTGGACTTCAACGACACCTGGCTGGCCGCCGAGTGGGGACATCCGTCGGACAACCTCGGAACGATCCTCGCGCTCGCCGACCATCTGAGCCGCCAGGCCGTGGCCGCAGGCAAGCCCCCGATGACCATGGACGACGTGCTGCGCTACATGGTCAAGGCCCACGAGATCCAGGGCGTGCTGGCACTGGAAAACAGCTTCAACCGGGTGGGCCTCGACCACGTGGTGCTGGTCAAGGTGGCCTCTGCAGCGGTGGCTGCGCACATGCTGGGGGCCAGCCGGGAACAGGTGATCGACGCCGTCTCCCAGGCGTGGGTGGACGGGCAGGCACTGCGCACCTACCGCCACGCGCCGAACACCGGCTCCCGCAAATCCTGGGCCGCCGGAGACGCCTGCGGGCGCGCAGTGCGCCTGGCGCTGATGGTGATGAAGGGTGAGATGGGGCTGCCGAGCGTGCTCTCCGCGCCGCGCTGGGGCTTTTACGACGTGCTGTTCAAGGGTGAAAAGTTCCGCTTCCAGCGCCCCTATGGCAGCTATGTGATGGAGCAGATCCTGTTCAAGATCAGCTTTCCGGCCGAATTCCACGCGCAGACGGCGGTGGAGTGCGCGCTGCAGCTGCACGGGCAGGTGAAGAACCGCCTCGACGACATCGAACGCATCGAGCTGACCACGCAGGAGTCGGCAGTGCGCATCATCAGCAAGGACGGCCCGCTGCACAACCCGGCCGATCGCGACCACTGCCTGC
>PWRV01000184.1 GCA_003563455.1 Thioalkalivibrio sp. | reverse complement strand
CGTTTCCCTGCGGCACACGGAAGTGCCGCCAGAATCGACCACCGTAGGTGGTTGATTCTGAAGCAAGCTGCAAATCACATTTGCAGCGAAGCGTGCGCTGAGAAAGCCAGGATGGCTTTATGCAGCGCTTCCCCAGTGGGCCACGCGGAAAGTTCGATAACAGATCGCTTCCGCGGCAGGCGCCAGGTCCCCTGCGGGGGAACGCGGCGGCAAGCCGGCGAACTCCGTGGTCACTCCACTGCCTTCAGCACCGAGATCTTGTCAAAACGGTGCAGGCGCCGAACCACCAGCACCGCCGCGGCTGCGGTGGCGGCCAGCACGACCGCGGTCGCAAAGCCATAGGCGCCGGGGGTGAGCACCAGCGGCACGCGGAACATGTCCGTGCTGAAGCCCTGGTTCAGCGCCCAGGCGAAGCCGGTGCCGATCAGCCACCCGACCGGCAGCGCGAGCAGCGTGATCAGCAGGATCTCGCCGATCAGAATCCAGCTCACCTCGGCTCTTGAATAGCCCAGTACCTGCAGCGTCGCCAGTTCCCGCGAGCGTTCCGCGAAAGCGATCCTGGCGTTGTTGTACACCACCGCGAAGGCGATCGAAGTCGCCAGCAGCACGAACACCAGCGCGAACACCAGCAGGGTATCGGCCATGTACTCCCGGATGTTGCCTTCGGCCTCGGAGATCAGGCCGATACTGGCGACGCCGGGAATATCCCACAGACGGTCGAAGAGGGCCGCCTCCTGCCTCGTGTCGGTCATCAGCCAGGCACCGTTTACCGCCGGGCCCTCGCGCATCAGACGGTTCACCGCCGGGCGCCGCATGTAGGCGCCGACGCCCAGGGGTTCGTCGACCAGGCCCACCAGCGGTACGGTCAACGTCTCGCGGTGACCCTCCTGCACCTCCATCAGCACCGGGTCACCAATGCGCAGGCCGAGATCGTGCGCCAGGAAGTCCGTCAGCAGCAGGCCCTCCGGGGGCAGACGCTGCGGCCGCTGTCGGCCGTCCAGCAACTGCCGCAGGTACGGCCGCTCGTCCATGCCGAGGATCGACGTGCGGTATTCGCGGTGGCCGGCGAGCAGCCGCACCGGCACGGCCCGGTAGGTCTCGACGCCCAGCACGCCGGGCAGGTGGCGCAGTTCCGAGTGCACCCGAGCCGGCGTCGGATCGCTGAAGGTCAGGTGCAGGTCCATGCGCATGACTTGCTGGTACTGGGTGTCGATCATGTGATCGACCGCGTTCAGCTGATAGGCCCCCATGACCAGCAGCCCCAGCGACATCGCGATCCCCAGCACCGACAGCGTGGACTTCAGCGGATGGCGCGAGATGTTGCGCAGGATGATGCGCGTTGGCTGGTCCAGCCAGCGGCGCAAGACCGAGCGCTCCAGCCAGCCCTCGTGAAAGCGTTCCGGCGGCTCCGGGCGCATGCCCTCCGCCGGCGGCAGCCTTGCCGCCGCCCGGACCGCGCGCAGGGTCCCGAGCATCGCGGCCCCCGTCGCGACCCCGATGGACAGCAGAACCACCCAGACCTGAAGCCGGAAGCGCAGCTCGGGAAAACGGAAGTATTCCGTGTACACCTCCGCCAGCGCACTGCCTGCCCACAATCCGAGTCCGATCCCGAGGACGCTGCCGATGACCACGATCAGGCCGGTCAGCATCCCGTAGTGCAGCGCGACATCCAGATTGCGGTAACCGAAGGCCTTGAGCACCGCGACCTGTGCCCGCTGGTTGCGGATGATCCGGCTCAGCACCACGTTCAGCAGAAACGCCGAGACCAGCAGGAAAATGGTCGGCAGGATCACCGCCTGGGCCCGGAGCTGCCTGAGTTCGTCTTGCAGGAACCGGTGGGAGTGCTGGTCGTCGCGGCCGTGCGCGCCGGTGCCACCGTAACGGGCGAGGATGCGGTCGACCCGCGCGATCACCTCCGCCTCGGACGCTCCGGCCTCGAGCCCGAGCACCGCGTTGTTGAACGCGCCGTCCATCCCGTAGGCACTGGCCAGCGCGCGCCGGTTCATCCACAGGATGCCATAGCGCCGGTAGTCGGGCAGCAGGTCGGTCGGCGCGACCTGGTAGACGTGTTCCGGGGACAGCACCGTGCCGCTGACGCGCAGTGTCGTCAGCCGGCCGCGGATGATCGCGCGAATCCGGTCGCCGGCACGCAGGCCGTGGGCCTCGGCGAAGCCGTCGCTGATCGCGACTTCATCGGCACGCCCCGGATCCGGCAGTCGCCCCTCCCGCAGGTACAGCTGGTTCAGCAGCGGCTCCCGCCCGTCGGGGATCGACAGCAGCAGTCCGCGCACCGGTTCGTCGAAATCGGGCACCTCGAGCCGCACCGAGGCCTTCACCCGGGTTTCGACCCGGTTCACGCCCGGAATCGCGCGCAGACGCTCGCCGACTCCCTCCGGTGCCCGGGTGAGGTCGGCAAAGACGTCCGCGAAATGGAAGTCCTGGTAGAAGCGTTGCTGGGTGAGACTGATCGCGTCGAGTGTGGTCACCGCGATCACCAGTGTCATCACGCCGCTGGCGATCACCAGCGCAATCGCCGCCGCCTGACCCTTGAGCGCCGCCAGATCACGTACAAGCTTGCGGTTCAGCGCGCGCACGCCACCCCGCCTACCAGCGGAGCTCGCCGGGATCACGGCGCCGTTCGTTCTCGTGGATGTCGTCGACCTGCCCGTCGCGCAGCCGGATCACCCGGTCCCCCATCTCGCCGATCACCTCGTTGTGGGTGATGATCGCGACGGTCGTCTGCAGTTCTTCGTTGATGTGCTTCAGGGCCTCGAGCACCTGGATGCCTGTCTTCGAATCGAGCGCACCGGTCGGTTCGTCGCACAGCAGTACCGCCGGCTGCTTGGCGATCGCGCGGGCGATCGCGACGCGCTGCTGCTCGCCGCCGGAGAGCTGCGCCGGAAAGTGGTCGAGCCGCTTCTTCAGCCCCACCAGCGCCAGTGCCTCCTCGGGCGGCATCGGGTCGCGGCTGATCTCGGTGACAATCGCGACGTTTTCCCTCGCGGTCAGGCTCGCGATCAGGTTGTAGAACTGGAAGACGAAACCGACGTGGTCGCGCCGGAACAGGGTCAGGGCCTTCTCCGAAGCGTCGGTCAGGTCCTGGTCGCGATAGCGCACGCGACCGGAGGTCGCGGTGTCCAGCCCGCCCATGATGTTGAGCAGCGTGGACTTGCCCGAGCCCGATGCGCCGAGCATCACCACCAGCTCTCCGGCGTACAGATCGAGATCCACCCCCTGCAGCGCGTGAATCTCGACCTCGCCCATCAGATAGGTCTTGGTCAGGCCCCGGGTCTCGAAGATCACCTGCCGGTCTTCGCGATCCTCGGCCCTTTTCGCCGGATCGTTGTCCATCACGGCAGTTTAGTGGGGCATGCGGAAAAATCGTTAGACCAAAGGGGGCGGTCGTCCTCAGGGGATCAGCACGCAGCCGCGCAGTCCGCTGCCGGGTGTCGCGGCGACGGTGCGCGCGATGTCCAGGAAGACTTCGGCGTCGTTCGGCGCGCGCGACTCGAAGGCAGCAAAGCCGGTGCAGACCAGCACGCGTTCCGGGGCCTCCGCCTGTTCCGGCCCGTGCAGGGCCTCCTCCAGCGCGTCCCAGTTGAAACCGAACCACTCGTCGAGTTCGAGGGCGTGGTGCAATGCCTCGAGCAACTCCGCCTTGCCGGAGAGGTCCTGCACGTCTACACGTCTCGCATCGAATCCCCGCTCCTCGAGCAGCACCAGCATTTCGTCGACCAGGGTGTCTCCGCCCAGCCGCAGCACCGGATCGGACGATTCGAGCCATTCCCGGATCCCCGACCGGACGGGATCCCGCACCATCAGCGTATCCTCCGGAAACTCTGGTAGTGGTCGTGAGTGTAGTAGACCTCCCCGTCGGCACCGATCACGAGACGCTGCGGCCCCGCGTGCGAGATGCCCGGGGTGCGGACCACGTATTCCCGGTAGTGGCCCCGGGGCCGGTCGGGCAGCAACCCCTCGCGGTTCTGGAAGACCCCGCCGTCATTGCGGTGCGGATCGCGTTCGCCAGCGGCGACGCGTTCGAGCTCGGGGGCCAGGTCCACGTCGCCGCGCCAGGCGACGCGGCCGTCCAGGTCGCGCACCGTTACGTCAGGTACCACCAGGGCGGCGTCGTTCGGATCCACGTCCTCGACCGGTGGCGGTGCGTCGGGCCCGAACCCGGAATCCGGCCCGAGAAACTGCAGGCTCAGCACCGCCAGCGCGAGCACCAGCAGCAGGATGATCAGTGACGGCTTTTTCATGGCATCTCCAGTCGGCTCAGTGATCCTCGGGCGTTCGCAGCTTCCCGCGTCCGCGCTTGCGCTCGCCAAGGCGCTTCTTCTGCGCAAGGCGGCGCTCGCGCGAGGCGCGGGTCGGACGCGTCGGGACCCGTTGCGTCGGCGGCTGCGCCGCCTCCTGCAGCAGATCCGCGAGTCGCGCAAGGGCATCTTCGCGGTTGCGCTCCTGACTGCGAAAGCGCTGGGCGTGGATGATCAGCACCCCCTCCCGAGAAATACGCCTGCGCGCAATCCGGCGCAACCGCTCCAGCGCCGGGGGTGACAGCACCCCGGGGATCTCCAGGTTCAAACGCAGTTCCACCGCGCTCTCGGTGCGGTTCACGTGCTGGCCACCCGGCCCCGACGCACGCTTGTAGCGGAATTCGATCGCCTCCTCCGGGATCCGCAGCCCGGGGCCGATTTCGATCATGGACATGGTTTTCTCCGTGAGGCCGCCGCGCTGATTCCTTTGGCCCCCGCTCCGGCACGCGGG
>PWRV01000193.1 GCA_003563455.1 Thioalkalivibrio sp. | reverse complement strand
CCCTTCATCGACGACGGACTGCTGTCGGTCGAGGGAAGCCAGATCCGCGTCCTCCCGGTCGGCCGCCTGATGATCCGCAACATCTGCATGACCTTCGACCGCTACCTCGACACCACCGGCGAACGCCGCTTCTCCCGCACGCTGTAACCCCACTCGCCCATGCCTTAACCCCTCCCCCGCTCGCCCACGCTCCAAGCTCCCCCCCCCTCGCCGCGCACGCTCCAAGCTCCATCCCCCGCTTGCCGCCCACGTTCCAAGCTCCCTCCCCCGCTTGCGGGGGAGGGCTGGGGAGGGGGTCCGCCGCAGGAACCGCTTCCAGCCAAAATCCCCACCCAATCGCCGCATCGCGACCAAAGGCCGGTCCTACGGACTCAAATCTATCGCCTCCCCCTCGGGCAATTCCCGCGCGCCCTGCCGGTCCTCATCCCCCATATCGGCATTCAGCGCCTCGGCCAGTGCCGCCCGGGCGGGCGCCTCACCGTGCACCAGCCAGATTCGGCGCGGGGGCTCCGGCGCAGCCTGCACCCACTGGCGCAATTCGTCCTGGTCCGCGTGGGCACTGAGCCCCTGCAACTCATCGACCCGGGCCCCGACTTCCAGCCTGCGCCCCTGAATCTTCAGTTCGCGCCCGCCGTCGAGGAGCGTGCGCCCCCGGGTTTCCGGGGCCTGGTAGCCGGTGAGCAGCACCACGTTGTCGGGATTCTCGCCGTGGGCAAGCAGGTGCCCCAGAATCCTCCCCCCGGTGAGCATCCCGCTGCCGGCGATGAGCACGAACGGACCGTCCTTGCGGTCAAGCCGTCGCGCACGCTGCGCGTGTTCGACGATGCGCACCCGCGCGAACACCGCGTCGAGGTCCGTTGCCGACAGCCGGTGTTCATCCGGGTAGTTGCGGTACAACTCGGACACCGCGGCTGCCATCGGACTGCTGAGATAGATCGGCAACTCGAGTTCCGGCCGACGCCGCAACAGGCGATCGAACAGGACCAGCAGCGTCTGGGCCCGCCCGAGCGCGAAGGCTGGCACCAGCAGCACAGCCTGCCGCTCGAGAATCCCGCGCACCACGTCTTCCAGCTGGTCCTCCGGGCTCCCGGCAGGGTGCTTGCGGTCACCGTAGGTGGATTCCATCACCAGCGCGTCGACCGCCTCCGGCGGACGCGGCGGAAACATCACGGGATCGTGCAGACGACCGAGGTCACCGGAAAACCAGGCCCGCTGATCGCCATCGTCGATCAGCACCCCGGCCGCACCGAGAATATGCCCCGCATAGTGGAACCGCACTTCGGTGGTCCCCAACCCGAGCGGCTTGCCGTATTCGGCGGAACGGAACTGGTGCAGTGTCCGTTCCACGTCGGCGGTGTCGTACAGCGGCAGCGCCGGTCGATGCTTCGACCACCCCTCGCGGTTCGCCCGCTCCGCGTCCTCCTCCTGCAGGCGCGCGGAGTCCATCAGGATCACGCGTGCCACTTCACGCCCGGCGCGCGTGGTGTAAATCGGCCCGCGAAAACCCGCCTTCACCAGCCGCGGCAGGTAGCCACAGTGGTCGAGGTGCCCATGCGTGAGCAGCACCGCATCGACCTGTCCGGGGTCGAATGGCGGAGGCTCCCAGTTGCGCAGGCGCCCGGACTTCTCGCCCTGAAACATCCCGCAGTCGACCAGCAGGCGCCGGTCTGCGGTCTCCAGCAGGTGTTTCGAGCCGGTCACGCCGGCTGCGCCGCCGTAGCTCGTCAGTTTCATGCGGTCTCTTTGCGGGCCTTGCCCCGCTGCAGGATGTCGCGGCACTCCCGCCGGACACGCAGGCGCTGCTTCTCGTCCAGCCGCAACGGATCCAGATACCCGGGCTGATCGAGCAGGTCCCTGCACAATACCGCGCCTGCCTCGATCAGGCTTCGCTTCTGCGCAACCTTCAGGCTGCCGAGACAGGTCACCGGGTGCAGGCCGTGCTCGTTGATCAGGCCCCGGGTCAGCGGGTAGTGATCCGTGTTGTGCGCGGCGAGAATCAGCCCCTCGCAGTCCCCGTAGGCCAGCGCGTCCTCGCTGAACGTCGTGTTGCTCAGCACCCAGAACGCGTCGTGGGCGCCCTCCTCCGATGCCCGCAGATCGAGGGAGCGTGCGTGCAGGTACATCGGCAGCTTGACGTCGTTGCGGTAGCTTGCCCGGTTGTGGAACTTGCACTCGGCGAACAGGCGCTCGCCGTCACGCTCGGCGACGATGTCGATTTCGTGCCGCACGCACCGTCCCTCCAGGAACTGGTTGTAGGCCACACGGTAGCCCATCGCTTCGAACAGCCGGCCGCAGAACTGCTCGAACGGGAACCCGCTGGGGCCCAGGTCCAGCAGCGCACGCTTCAGGCTGTAGGTGATGGCCGTTCGGCGGGATCGCTGTCGCAGTGCCTTGCGCGCGATGCGGTGGAGCCTCGCCGTGGTGACCCCGTCCTTCAGCTGGGGCTCGAGGTCCGCGACCACCTCGTCCGCGATGGCTCGGCTCGCTCCCGCCCGGCGCAGCGAGTTGCGCAGTTTCCGACGCGAGTACGGTTCCCGTTCCCCATCGCTCTTGCGCACCTCGATATCCGGGCCTGTCGGCGACTCACGTTCTGGCGCGCTCATGCGTCTCGCCTTCGGCACGCGACCGCCCCCAACCCCCATCGCCTTTTTCCGGCCGCGACACGGGTCGGTGTCCTGCAACCCTGGAATCGGGTCCCTTCGCGCTGCTGCTCCATCGAAGCCCCTCATCGGCGATCAAGCGCTTCGTGCGCTTTACCAAGAAGTGTAGTCCGCCCCGCACGACACCACGGAAAACCAAGGCCGTGACCTCGATACAACAGGCGCGAAGGCGTGACCGGTGCCTTGCACTGCCTCCACTCGATTTCCCGCACCGGGGCCCTCTTGCGCACTAAAACGGTGCGGGAAGCACCCGAAAAGCGCCCTGTTGCAGTGCAGGAAGCGACATGAACGCAACAGCGCCTCACAAAAATGCAACAGACAAGCCGATTTCCCGGGTTGGCACGATGCCTGCTTTAGCCCCACCAGTGACTCGATTCCGATCACGGAACATCAACCAACAGAAGGAGTATCCGCAATGAAGGCAAACATGAAAAAGACCCTGGTCAGCTCGGCCGTCGCCGGTGCACTGATGGTCGGAACCTTCGGCTTCAGCACCGCGAAGGCCGAACTGGAATTCAACGTCGGCGTGTTTAGTGACTACATCCTGTATGGACTCTCCGAATCCAATAACAACGCCGTCGTCCAGGGCGGCGTGGATTACGGGCACGAATCCGGCTTCTACCTCGGCACCTGGTGGTCGACGCTTGGCGACGGCGCCGGGCAGGAAGTCGATCTCTACGCGGGCTATGAGTTCGCAGCCGGCGAGCTCGATATCGACCTTGGATACGTCTATTACTATTATCCGGGGCTTGACGACGCCGATTTCGGTGACTTAGTTGCGACCGTCAGTTACGGTCCCATCTACGGCAGCTTGAACTACTCCATTCACTCGGAAGACGATAGTGAGGTCCCGGACGGCAGTTACTTCCTCGCGATCGGCGCGGAGACCGAAATCATGCCCGAATTGAGCCTGGCTGGCGAGCTAGGTTACGGCGATGTCGATGATGGCGACGACTGGATCTTCTGGTCCCTGGGCCTGACCAAGTCCGCCGGAATGGGTGACATCTCTCTGACCTACGCGCAGACGGACGACAGCGACCTCGGAGACCCTCTGTTCGTCGTCGGATACAGCGTTAGCTTCTGATCTTCGACGGGACCGACCGGGCGGCCCTCAGGGGCCGCCCTTTTGCTTTCTTGATTATCACTCAAGCTCCGCGAAAGCGTCTTGTCTTAACGTGAAAATATAGCCACGGATGAACACGGCTATTTTTTGATTGAAGCCCTATCCGTTTTCATCCGTGTATATCCGTGGCTGAACCTGTCATCCTTCGGGGTGGCCCGGAGCCATGCCAGTCAGGAGTCGAACCCCCCGCCGAACGGGCGTGGGAAAACCATCGGCCAGAGGCTGGTCTCCTCCAGTTGCGCCCCTGCCAAGGCGAGCCGGCCGCCACCGGCCACGCTTTCGTGATAATCAGTTTTTTTGGGGGGATCCTGGTTTCACCTCCAGGAAAGGCGTCGCAACACCACCACGGTTTGTCGCCAGCAACCGAGTGCGCGACACTTCGGCATCCGATACCAACCGGCCCACATGATGCCTGCCACCCTCCCCGGCTACGACGCCATTCCCTACGAGAGTTTCCCCATCACCGAGACGCATCCGGACCGCCTCGCGGTGATCGGACGGCTGTTCGGGCTGGCGAGTCCCGACCCGGCGCGGGCACGCGTACTGGAACTGGGTTGCGCGGCCGGCGGCAATCTTCTCCCGATCGCCTTCCATCTTCCGCAGACGCGCTGCATCGGGGTGGAGCTATCCCGTGCACAGGCGCTTGAGGGCGCGGAGGTCTGTCGGGCACTGGGCCTCGATAACGCCGAGATACGGCATCAGGACATCCTGCAGATTCCGCTGCAGGGGGAACCCTTCGACTACATCATCGCGCACGGCGTGTTTTCCTGGGTCCCCACCGCGGTGCAGGAGCACGTGCTGGCGCTGTGCGGCGCCCGCCTCGCCCCCGGTGGCATCGCCTACGTCAGCTACAACACGCTCCCTGGCGGGCGCCAGCGGAGCATGCTCAGAGACATGCTGCTCCACCACGTGCGCGACGTCGCCAGCCCGCGGGAGCGGCTGGCCGGCGCACGGGAGATGCTGGCCTTCCTCGCGACGCCGCTGG
>PWRV01000262.1 GCA_003563455.1 Thioalkalivibrio sp. | reverse complement strand
GAGCAGCCCGAAGAGCACGGCGGAGCCCGCGAAGCCCAGCCAGAACGCCAGCGCACGCAGTCTGAGCAGCACGGCCCGCTAACCGGTCGCGAGGCGGGAAATGTCGGCGACCGAGTCGAAACGCCCGGCCATGCGTCGCAGCAGCGCCAGTCGGTTCGCGCGTAGTGCCGGATCGTCGACCATCACCATCACGTCGGTGAAGAAGGCATCAACCGGCGCACGCAGGCTCGCCAGGTCCTCCATCGCGCCGACGTAGTCCGCGTTCTCCACCGCGGCCGCGACGCGCGGCTCCAGTGCCTGCATCGTCTCGAGCAGCAGTTGCTCCGCCGGTGACTGCAGCAGGGCCTCGTCGATGCTCTCTCCAACGGGTTCCTCCGCCTTGCGCAGCAGGTTCCGGATGCGTTTGTTCGCCGCGGCCAGCGATTCCGCCTCCGGCCGCTCCCGGAACCGCTGGACCGCGCGGGCCCGCTGCACGAAGTCCAGCGGCACGTCGGGGGCAACCGACGCGACGGCCTCGAAGACCTCCGGGGCCATGCCCTGCTCCAGCAGGTAGCCGCGCAGCCGGTCGAGGATGTAGGCGTGGACCCTGGGCACCGCGGCAATCGCGCCGGGCACCCGGACCGCGACACCGGCGGCCGCGCTCTCGAGCAGCGGGGTGAGGGCCAGCGGCAGCTCCCGCTCCACCAGGATGCGCAGCAGCCCGAGGGCGGCCCGGCGCAGCGCAAACGGGTCCTTGGTGCCGGACGGTTCCTTGCCGATCGCAAAGATGCCGACCAGTGTGTCCAGCCGGTCGGCCAGCGCGAGGGCCTGTGCAAGCGGGGCCTCGGGCAATGCCGCGCCCGCCTGCCGCGGCCAGTAGTGCTGCTCCAGCGCTGCGGCCAGCGCTTCCGGTTCGCCGTCGTGCAACGCGTAGTAACGGCCCATCGTGCCCTGCAGTTCGGGAAACTCGAAGACCATGCGGGTGCCAAGGTCGCACTTGGCCAGCTGCGCGGCACGCCGGGCCAGCGCGGGATCGAGTTCCATTGGCGCCGACAGCGATTCCATCAGCAACGCGAGCCGCGCCGACTTGTCCGCCAGCGTGCCCAGGTGCTGCTCGAACACCACTGTGCCCAGCCAGGACTCCCGGCTGGCCAGGGTGTCGCGGCGATCCTGTTCCCAGAAGAACTCGGCATCGGCGAAGCGCGGGCGCAGCACGCGCTCGTTGCCGTTGCGGACCGCCTCCGGGTAGCGCGAGCGGATGTTGCTGATCACGATGAAGCGGGCCAGCATGCGCCCGGATTCGTCGACCAGCGGGAAGTACTTCTGATTGTCCTGCATGGTCGAGATCAGCGCTTCCTGGGGAACGTCCAGGAAGCGTGCATCGAAGCTGCCGGTGAGCGCGACAGGCCATTCGACGAGGGCGGTTACCTCGTCCAGCAGGTCCGCGTCGACCAGCGCTTGGCCTCCCGCCGCCTCGGCCTCGGCCGCGATCTGGCGGGCGATGGACTCCCGCCGCGCCTCGAACGACGGCATCACCATGCCATCCTGTTCGAGCCGTCGCGCATAGTCTCCAGCGTGTGACAGTTCCAGCGGCTGCGGGCAGTGGAACCGGTGCCCCCGGGTCTCCCGTCCGCTGCGCAGTCCCATGACCTCGATGTCGAGGACCCGATCCCCGTGCAGCGCCACCAGCCAGTGCACCGGGCGCACGAACTCGGCCTCGCCCGATCCCCAGCGCATTCGCTTCGGGGTGGGCAGTGCGGCGAGGCTCGCCGCGAGGATTCCGGACAGCAACTGCTCCAGCGTCGCGCCGGCGCGGGTCTCGCGATGAACGAGGTACTCTCCCTTGTCGGTATTCTCCCGGCCGAGATCCTCGACCGCGACACCGCAGGAGCGTGCGAAGCCCTCGGCGGCGCGGGTGGGCGCGCCGGCGGCGTCGAAGGCCGCGGTGACCGCAGGCCCCCTGCGCTCCTGGATCCGGTCAGGCTGCCGGGAGGGGATCCCGTCCAGCAGGAGCGCGAGCCGTCGCGGCGTTGCGAAGGCGATCACATCGCCGGGCTGGATGCCGGCATCGCCAAGCCGGCGCAGGCACTCGGCCTGCAGCGCGTCCCGAAGCGCCGGAAGCGCCCTCGGGGGCAGTTCCTCCATGCCGAGTTCGATCAGGAGTGGGTGCAGGTCTTCCATTACGGTTTCCAGAAGGCTCCGCCGGTGCGGGCGCACAAGCGGAGGGTGGATGGGTCGGGCCGGCGGCTCAGGCGGCCCGGCCGGCGTCTGCGAGCATCGGGAAGCCCAGCCTTTCGCGACTCTCGTAGTAGGCAGCGGCCACCGCCCGGGCCAGTTCGCGCACGCGCAGGATGTAGCGCTGCCGCTCGGTCACGGAGATCGCGCCGCGGGCATCGAGCAGGTTGAAGCTGTGCGAGGCGCGCAGCACCTGTTCATAGGCGGGCAGGGGCAGCCCGAGCCCGATCAGGCGTTCGCTCTCCGAGGCGTGCTGGTCGAACGCGGCGAACAATGCGTCGCGATCGGCCTCCTCGAAATTGTAGGTGGACTGCTCGACCTCGTTCTGGTGATACACGTCGCCGTAGGTGACCACGGTGCCGTCCGGGGCCTCGGTCCAGACGAGGTCGAAGACGCTCTCCACACCCTGCAGGTACATCGCCAGCCGTTCCAGACCATAGGTGATTTCCCCGGAGACAGGCCGGCAGTCGATTCCGCCCACCTGCTGGAAATAGGTGAACTGGGTGACCTCCATGCCATTCAGCCAGCCCTCCCAGCCCAGGCCCCACGCGCCGAGGGTCGGGGACTCCCAGTCGTCCTCGACGAACCGGATGTCGTGCACGGTCGGGTCGAAGCCCAGTGCCTGCAGCGACCCGAGGTAGAGGTCCTGAATGTTCGGTGGCGAGGGTTTCAGCAGCACCTGGAACTGGTAATAGTGCTGCAGCCGGTTCGGGTTGTCCCCGTAGCGCCCGTCGGTCGGCCGTCGCGATGGTTGCACGTAGGCGCTGCGCCATGGCTCCGGCCCGATCGAACGCAGGAATGTCGCGGGATGAAAGGTGCCCGCACCCATCTCCATGTCGTAGGGCTGAAGCAGCACGCAGCCCTGACGCGCCCAGTAGTCCTGCAACTGCCTGATGAGATCCTGAAAGCTTGCCCGGGACTGCTGCATGATGTGCCTGAATTGCGGGGAAACCCCGGGAGTATACCGGGCAGGGCCGGTGTGCGGCCACTCCCGTGCGCGCGCCCCCGCCCCAACCCTCCCTCGCAAGCGGGGGGGGGCGATTTTCATCGTCGGGGGTGGCGCAGTGCCGTGAAAGTTAGGGAAGCGCTGAATAAAGCCATCCTGGCTTTGTCAGCGCACGCTGCGCTGCAAAGATGATTTGCAGCTTGCTTCAGAATCAACCCCCTGCGGTGGTCGATTCTGGCGGCACTTCCGTGTGCCGCAAGGAAACGCCGATAAATCAGCGTTTCCTTAGCGCGCTGCGCGGAGCGGCAGGATCTGCGCGGATTGTGGGGTTGGCTGCAAACCGGTGATGAAGTCGGTTACCAATGCTTCCAGCAACAGGCGCCGGATCGCCGGGTGCTGCGCGTCGCCGGGAGGGGTCGCGCGCAGCGCGTCGAGCGTCAGATCCGTTGCGGCAAGGGCGCGCCGGCAGTCGGAGCCATGCCATTCCACCACCACGCATCCGGAGGCCGGGTCTACAATGCGCAGCGAGACAGGTGGCGATTCGTGGTCGACGTCGAGAACGAGCATGCGTGACTCCAGCCGGCCCGGACCGGGGCGTTAAAAGATAATGCGACGCATTCCTATCTATGAGCATAACCCGTGAGCAGCACTTCCACAAGCGAAGCGTTGCCGTCGCGCGAGGAGCGCTATCGCGCCACGCGGGTGGCGACCCTGCTGGCTGCGGTCGTGAACTCGCTGCTGGCCACGACGCAGATCGTCACGGGTTGGCTGTTTCAGTCGCAGGCACTGATCGCCGACGGTGTCCATACCCTGTCAGACCTGATCAGCGACAGCGTGGTGCTGTTCGCTGCGGGCAAGGCCTCGGCGTCGCCCGACCGGGACCATCCCTATGGCCATGGCCGCATCGAGACCCTCGCCACCATCGTGGTCGGTCTGTTGCTGGCCTTTGCGGCGTTGGGAATCGCCTGGACTGCCGGGCAGCGGCTGCTCGCCTGGGAGACGCTGACCGGTCCCGCACCGGCCGCGCTGATCTTCGCGGCGCTCACGCTGGTGGCCAAGGAGGGGCTTTACCAGTACACCGTTCGCGCGGCTCGGCGCATCCAGTCGCCACTGCTGCAGGCGAATGCCTGGCACCACCGCACCGACGCAATCTCGTCGGTGGTCGTTTTCGTCGGCATTGGCGGTGCGGTTCTCGGGTTTCCGTGGCTGGATGCACTCGCGGCGCTGGTGGTGGCCCTGTTCATTCTGCACATGGCGTGGCAGCTGATGTTCCGAAGTGCCGCGGAGCTGATCGACACCGCGCTGGAACCCGAGAAGGTCGACGTGATCCAGCAGGCCATCAATGGCGTGCCCGGGGTCAAGGACGCACACATGCTGCGGACCCGCAAGCTGGGGAACGAGGCCGCGGCCGACGTGCACGTCCAGGTCGCTCCCCGGATCTCCGTGTCGGAAGGGCACCAGGTCGCCGACGAGGTCTATCGGGCGATTCGGGACAGCATGGGCACCCTGCGGGACGTGACCGTGCATGTGGATCCGGAGAACGACGAGGATCAGGTGCGCAACATCGGGCTGCCGCTGCGTCCCGTGGTCACGGCGCATATCCGCGAGGCATGGCAGGGGTTGCCGGAACTCGCG
>PWRV01000059.1 GCA_003563455.1 Thioalkalivibrio sp. | reverse complement strand
CTGCGGATCGTGCGGATCGCGGTGCATCGGCGGCGGCAGCGCAGGGGGATCGGACGGCAGATGCTGCGGGCCGCCGAGCGCTATGCCCGACGCCGCGGTTTCGCATGGCTCGGCGCCAGCTTCGGCGCGGATGCCGAGCTCCTCGCCTTCTGGAACGCCGTTGGCTATCCGCTGTTGCGAGTAGGGTTTCGCCGCGAGGGGATCAGCGGCCTGCACTCGGCCGTGGTATTGCGGCCGCTGAAGCCGGACGCGCGAACGGAGATCGCGCCAATGCGTGCCGCGGTCGCGCGTGAGTGGCCGGTCTGGCGCGCCGGACCGCTAAAGACCCTGGAGGCGGATGTCGCTCGGTCGGTGTCGCGCTCGCTACCGGCGCCGGCGGCGCCGGATCCCGTGGCGGACCATGAGGAGGTCCGCGCATTCGCTTGCAGCCAGCGCCCCTTCGAGCCCGCGTTGCCCGCGTTGCGACGCTGGCTGCGGGATCGGCCAGACGCCCTGAACGCGTTGTCACCGGAAGACCGTATGCTGCTGCAGGCTGCAGTCGCGGAATTGGCGGATTGGCCGCGGCTGTGCGCGTGTGCCGGCGAGTCCGGGCGAGCCGGCGTAATCCGAGCGCTGCGGCGGGCACTGCGTGCCGTACTCGTTGATTCCCGCTGAACCGACGCGCTCTCGAATGAGGAGAGGCAGTCCGGCACGCCAGCTCATTCAGAGGCGGATTCCAGGAACTCCCAGCGACGGTACGCCTCCGCCAGTTCTGCCTCTGCCGCTTCCAGTTGCTGCTGCAGGCCGCGGATGCGATCCGCCGGTCCGCGGAACAGCTCCGGATCCGAAAGCTCCGCCGCGAGCGCCTCGCGCCGCGCCTCGAGGGCCTCGATTCGACCGGGCAGTTGTTCGAGCTCGCGCGCGTCCTTGTAGGACAGCTTCCGGCCTGTCGACGCACCGGGTGCCGGCCCTTGCGCCGCGGAGGTGCGGGAGGCCTCCGGCTTCTTCGCGGTGGCGGGCTGCTCCATTGCGTCGATGCCCGTCGCGAGCAACGGCGCGGTCACGCGTTCAGGCAGATCGGACCAGCCCCCGACGAACTCCTCTGCGCCGCCGCGGCCGTCCAGTACCAGCGTGCTGGTCACGACGTTGTCCAGGAAGGCGCGGTCGTGGCTGACGACGATGATCGTGCCGGTGTACTCGATCAGCAGCGTCTCGAGCAGTTCCAGCGTCTCCACGTCGAGGTCATTGGTCGGTTCGTCGAGGATCAGGAGGTTTGCCGGGCGCAGAAAGAGTTTCGCAAGCAGCAATCGGTTGCGTTCGCCGCCCGAAAGCGCCGAAACCGGCTGGCGCGAGCGGGCGGGCGGGAACAAAAAATCTTCCAGGTAGCTCAGCACGTGGCGCGTGTTGCCGTTCACCGTGACCCGGTCGCGGCCCTCGCCCACCGCGTCCTGCACGGTTGCGCGCTCGTCCAGCCGCGCCCGGGTCTGGTCGAAATAGGCGATCTCCAGCTGGGTGCCCTGCGTCACCTTGCCTGAAAGCGGCGGCAGTTCGCCGATCAGTCCGCGCAGCAGGGTCGTTTTGCCTGCACCATTCGGACCGATGATGCCGAGACGGTCGCCCCGTTGCAGCAGGACGTCGAGTGCGCGGACCACGATCCGGTCCGGATAGCCGAAGCTGGCCTGCTCGGCCTCGATCACCCGCCTTCCGGAACGCTGTTCGGGACTCAGCCTGAGCCGGACCTGGCCCTGGCGCTCGCGGCGCGCCGCGCGTTGCCGGCGCAGCTGTTCCAGGGCCCTTACGCGGCCCTCGTTGCGGGTACGCCGCGCCTTGATCCCCTGCCGGATCCAGGCTTCTTCGCGGGCCAGCTTGCGGTCGAACTCCGCATTCTGCCGTGCCTCGGTCTCAAGGCGTTCGGCCTGGCGCTGGCGGAAGGCCTCCAGACTCGGCGGGTGCTCGTGCAGCTGGCCGCGGTCCAGCTCGAGGATGCGGGTTGCAAGGCGCTCCATGAAGCTGCGGTCGTGGGTGATGAAGACCACGGTCATCGGCGCGCCCGCGAGCAGGTTCTCCAGCCAGCCGATCGCGGCAATGTCGAGGTGGTTGGTGGGTTCGTCCAGCAGCAGCAGATCGGGTTCCCGCACCAGTTCGCGCGCCAGCCAGACCCGCCGGCGCAGCCCGCCGGAGAGCTCCGCGAAGGGCTGGTCCGCGGGCAGTTCGAAGCGGGACAGCGTGGCCTCGACCCGGTTCTGCAGCGACCAGCCGTCGATCGCGTCGAGCTCGGCCTGCACCCGGCCCATCGCCACGAGAGCCTCCGGATCGCCCGCGGCGGCATCGAGACTGAGGGGATGGAAGCGCTCCAGCAGCAGACCGGATTCGCCCAGACCCTCCGCGACCACGTCGAAGATGCTCCCGCGCACGTCCTCGGGCAGCTCCTGGCTCAGGAAGGCGGTCACCAGCCCGTCGCGCCGGGTGATTTCCCCGGAATCGGGCTGGATCCGGCCGGCAAGGATCTTCAGAAGGGTCGACTTGCCCTCGCCGTTGCGGCCGGCAATGCAGACCCGCTCGCCGGGCTCGAGGCCGAGATCCACGCCGTCAAGCAGTTCCGCCATGCCAAAGGCGAGACGAACATCCTTCAGGGTCAGCAGTGCCATCGATCAGGCCTCGGGCATGCGCCAGGCGCTCCAGGCGCCGGCGAGGCTGAACAGCGCCAGCAGGAAGATCGCGAATTCTGTACCGACCAGTTGCGCGACGAGACCGAACAGTCCGCCGATCAGCAGCAGGACGCCGATCACGGTATTGCTCACCGACGTGAAGGCGGCGCGGGTCTCCGCGGTGGCCATGTCCACAAGGTAGGTCTTGCGCCCGAGGCGCACGCCGGCGTGGCTCACCCCGAGCGCGAAGAACAGGACCGCGTAGACCCACCCGCCCAGTGCCTGTGCCTGGTTTGCCCAGCTGAGCAGCGCGAGGCCGACACCGAGCACAGCGGCGATCAGCCCGGAGGCGATCAGGACGCCGCGCGACGACCGGTCGGAGAAACGGCCCCAGATCGGGGCGCTCAGCGCGGAGGCGAGCCCGGTCGCAAGGATCATCAGGCCGAGGGTCACGAAGCTGCCCGAGGTCGCCGCTTCGGCCAGCAGCACGTAGAACGGCAGCGCGAGGGCGGTGCTCATCAGCAGGGCCCGAGTCAGCACGAAGTGCCCGAAGTTGCGGTCCTGCCACAGCAGGCTGATCGAGCGCAGGGCCTCGGCGACCGCGTTGCCGCCACCCTCCGTCGCGCCCGGTTGCTCGCGCAACCCGGCGAAGACCAGTGCCGAGAGCCACCAGATGCCGGCCGCCGTGGCGAGCAGCGCAACGAAGATACCGATGCCGGCGTCCTGCAGGTCGGCCAGCACCAGGTACAGACCCAGCGCCAGCGTCGCAAAGCCCGCTGCGGATGCGGCGTAACCCATCACGGTCCCCCGCCGGGTCTTCGCGATGGTCTTGCCGAGCACGTCCTTCGAGGCGACCGAACTTACGCCGCGCGAAAGCGCGAAGAATCCGAGCAGCCCCAGGATCGCCCAACCGGCGCTCGCGCCCTCCAGCGTCATCGCGACCACTGCCATCAGCAGCACTGCGGTTCCCTGACCCACGCTGCCGGCGACCCAGAACCACTTGCGCACCGGCTGGCGCCGGATGGCGGCAGCGACGAACAACTGCGGCATCAGCGAGCCGGATTCGCGGATCGGAACCAGGAAGCCCGCAAAGGCCGCAGGGGCCCCGAGAGCGCCAAGCAACCAGGCCAGCACCAGCCGCGCGGACGCCAGTTCGTCGCCGATCTTGGTGAGGGTGTTTGAGATCAGGTGCAGGAAGAAGTTGACCGGCTGGGCGTTGCAGGCGGACTCCGGGATGTCCTTGCAGACGCGCGCGTCCTCGTCGCCCGCGATGGTTTCATACAGGCCTGCAAGCGGTTTCGGGACGATTCGGGCGGAGGAATTGTTCATGTCGGATCGTGTCGGGAGACGGGTGCTACAACCTGTCCGCGGTCAGGTCAGCGGTTCCAGTCCAGCGGATCCTCGGGATCGATGCCGTCCCGGAAGGGTGTCCGCCGCCTGGTGCCGGTGAGCTGGTAGACGTTGCCGATCCAGTTGTTCACCACCGCCAGCGCGCTGTCATGCCAGGTGTTGTCGAGCCGGTCCACCAGCAGGGCCTCGGGCAGTTCCGGCACGGGGGTCCGGCGCTCAAGGGCCTGCTGCACGCGCTCGCGGTGCTCTTCGAGAATCGCCGCCGCCTGCAGTGACAGGTAGTTCTCGGGCAGCGGCGCGAAGTCCTCGCGCTCGCCGTTCACGAAGCGTCGCACCTCGCGCTTGTATTCCTTCAGCAGGCTGATGCTGTCGTACTCCGGGTGGCCCTGGAAGAAGACCAGCCGGAATCCGTCCGGCGATACCGCAAGGTGCACCCCGGCGCGCTGACTCTCCACGAGCACCCTGAGGCCATGCCGTTCGAACTGCTCGCGCGAGACGTCGTTAAAACGCGAGTGCGGCACGTTGAAACGCGTGTTCACGCCCGCGACCAGCGGGTGCCCACGGTCGACCACCTGGTGGTCGAACACGCCCCACAGCTTGCTGCCGCGGTGACGTCTGCGCTCGCCGTAGCGAGCCTGCATCACGGCATGGGTGGCCAGGCAGGAGCACAGCGTGGAGGTCACGTTGTGCCAGGCCCAGTCCACGACCTCGGCCAGCGGCTCCCAGAAGGGTTCCATCGCCAGATCGGGGAGGGTCACGTTCGCGCCGGTGATGATCAGCGCGTCCAGACCCGCCTCCTTGATGTCCTCGAAGTCCTCGTAGAACCGTTCGACGTGGCTCTGCCCGCTGGGCCCGCGCGGCAGCTGG
>PWRV01000013.1 GCA_003563455.1 Thioalkalivibrio sp. | reverse complement strand
TGCCCGATCGGGGTGCCCTCGGGCTGCACGATCACCCCGCCGAGGTGGATGCCCCGTGGCGTGACGATCTTCAGCGGCCGGTTGGTAATGCCCATGGTTCCTCCGGTTCGATGCGTTGGCGGTGCGGTTCAGGCTCTGCGATGATACGCGAGCCGTGCCGGCTGCAGGGGGGGTCGTGGTCCAGAACGAGAGTGAACTGCGTGCGCACATCGTCGAGCTCGAGGCCGAGCACCGGGCGCTGGAGACCGCGATTCGGGCGCTGCAGGAGGCCGCGGCGCCGGATCTGTTCGCGTTGCGGCGGCTGAAGAAGCGCAAGCTGCAGCTCAAGGACGCAATCGAACGCCTTCGCAGCCGGTTGATACCGGATCTCAACGCCTGACTGGTTCGGGCCGGATCAATCGCGAAGCCGCCGCAGGCCACGGGCACAAAAAAGGCCCCGGACCGTTGCGGTCCGGGGCCTTGGTGCTTCCGTTACTGCCAGTGGCGTTTGTCAAGCGCGAAAGTCACCCCTTTCTCCCTTCTCCCGCTTGCGTGAGAGGGGCCGGGGGTGAGGGCCTGGGCCGCCGCTGTACCCCCACCCCAACCCTCCCCCGCAAGCGGGGGAGGGGCTTTCACGGTCGGGGGTGGTGGAGCGCCATGAGATTTAGCCCCAGATGTCGGCGGTGATGCCGTCGTACCAGCCCTGGGTGTACATGGCCTCCTGCCGGCGGACTGATGCGGGTGCACCCATCGGGCTCACGCCGCCAGCGCCCTCGACGCCGCTGATCGTGCCGTCCTTGTACGCATACACCGCGGCCACGCTGATCGCGTGATCGGGGGTGACCAGGCTGTAGCAGGTGTTCGCAGTGGACGGCATCAGCGGCTCCTCGCCCGCGAGTTCGCGCACGATGGCCGCCGCGGCCACCTTGGCCTGGTTGTTGGCGGAGTGGCCGGACTTCGGCATCGCGCCGGCCACGCTGGAATCACCGATGACATAGATTCCCGGGTGGATGGTCGACTCGAAGGTCAGTTGGTTGACCGGGCACCAGAAGCCGTCGGTCAGACCGGTCTGCATGGCAATCCTTCCGGCGGTCTGCGGCGGCACGTAGTTGAGCACGTCGGCCTTGAACTCGGTGAAGCCACCGTCGGAGATCGTTCTCAGGTTGGCCGCGTCGATCTCCTCGACCTGGCCGCCGCGGGAACTTGCGACCCACTCGATCATGTCGCCGTAATGCTGTTCCCAGCCTTCCATGAACAGGCCCTGCTTGGAGAAGGCCTCCTTGTTGTCGAGGATGATGATCTTCGAGCGGGGCTTCTCCCGCTGGAAGTAATGGGCAACCATGGACGCCCGCTCGTACGGCCCGGGCGGGCAGCGGAACGGGTTGCCGGGCGCCACCATCACGAACACGCCGCCGTCGGGCATCGCCTCGAGCTGCCGGCGCAGGATCCGCGTCTGTTCGCCCGCCTTCCAGGCGTGCGGAATGCGGTCCGCGTCGGCCGCGGTGATGCCGGGGACTGCGTCATACCGGAAGTCGATGCCGGGCGACATGATCAGGCGGTCGTAGGTCATGGTCTCGCCGCCGGCGGTGGTTACGCTGCGGCGGGCGGGGTCGACCTCCGTGACCGAGTCCTGCACCACCTTCACGCCGTGGCGTTCCTGCAGGGCATCGTAGGTCTGCGCGATGTCGTCCATCTCGGCGTTGCCGCCGATCACCCAGTTGCTGCCGTAGCAGGTGTAATAGGTGGCGGTCGGCTCGATCAGCGTGACGTCCATTTCCGGCGAGAACCGCTTCAGGTATTTTGCGGCGGTCGCGCCACCGGAGCCGCCACCGACCACAACGACGTGGGCGCTGCGCGTGGCGTTTGCCGTGCCGTTTGCGGCGCAGCCGAAGCTGGCCAGGGAGGCCGCGCCGCCGATGCCGACGGCCTTGAGGAAATTACGACGGGAAAAATTGTTCATCTCTCGGATCCCCCAGGTTCTTATTGCAGGGTGGCGTAGTAGTCGGCGATCAGGACGATTTCCTCGTCCGTATAGCCCTTGGAGTGCCGATCCATGATGGTGGCGGGACGCGATCCGTCCTTGAAGGCCTGCATCTGGGAAATCATCAGGTCGCGCGGGTAACCGACGAGGTTCGGCATGTTGCCGGTTCCGTCAATGCTGTGACAGCTGAAGCACGAGGTGGCCAGCAGCTGACCACGCTCGACATCTGCGGCGGCCTGGGGTACGTAGGCCAGGGCCATCATGGACGCCGCGATCCCCGCGGTAAGAATACGAGAACGTTTCATTGATGAGGACTCCTCCGTTTGAGGGTTTGGGTCTCGTGAGTTGGCAACCTCGGCAGGCCGCCTGTTTTTATATCCGGCCGTTGGCGATCGTTTTGCGCTGGCCGGGGTTGGTTGCTCGCGTGGCGAGATCCGTAATTTTCTAATTTTCTTACCAAGTCGGGATACTCGAATCGAAGACCTCTCCCTGCTTCGACTATCCCAAAATGATTACCACCACCTCGCAAGACTAGACCCCGAGTTTGCAGATTTCCAGGTGCGCGGGCCTCTTTATCGGAATCACCGGTCTATCGGCATCACCGGCACCCCTCGGGGAATGTTCACTCTTCGTGTTCGATGCCCAGCGCATCCAGCGCCTCCAGCAGGTATTCGGAGATCAGGGGAGTCGCGATCAGCCGATCCATGATCTCGGGCGACCAGTTGTCGATCGCCTCCTGCAGCGCATCTTCCCACTCTTCGGCTGCATAATCGCCACGACCAAGCCATTTCAGCGCGAGAAGTTCGGCCTGCAGCTCCCGGTCGAGCCCCTGCACGCCCGAGCGCAGTTCCTGCAGGGTCAGGTCGCTCCCGTGGTCCGCGAGCATTTGTATCGCCCAATCGTCGTCGTTGCCCTCCATCGAGCTGTCGGGAAACACCACTTCCTCCTTCGCGTGGAATTCCCGGGTCAGGTTCACGACCCAGAGTATGGTGTCGAGGTTGATGTTCAGCATGGGCTTCTCCCTCAATGGCTTGTGGCCAGTTCCTGTGCCAGCACCCAGGGCGCGACCACGATTGCCCGGAAGACCGGTTCGTGACGCGTCCAGCGGCGCGCGTCCTCGTCGCTGGCCCTGGCGACTGCACCGCTGCGCATCCAGGCATCGACGCGCGCGGAATCGTCATCACGAAAGGCCGCAGCCACCGTGATCAGATCGAGTTCGGGGGCGATGCGCACGACGTTCCCTCTGGCGAAGTGGGGCAGCAACTCGCGCCAGGCCAGTTCTCCGCATTCCGCCCCGAGGTCGGGCGTCTCCGTGGCTGCCGTTGTCTCGCTGTTCATCGCGATCCGGGTGTCGTCTTCAGACGAGGTTCAGGCTACGCTTTTAGTGTAATACTCGGCTGCGGGCGGTGCATGGCGGAACCCTCCGTCAATGGACCGGCCCCGTGCTCGCCGTGCGGCGATGCCGAAGGACCCGGAGATTGAAACATGCGCCAGGAACCCAACCCAACCCAACGCCCGGCCGGCCGGGGTCGCGTCGTGCTGGCGGCCGCGCTGCTGGCGGCGCTGGCGATCGGTTTGCCGGTCACGGGCACGGCTGCTCCCGGCACCCTGGAAGAGGCCGTGGCACAGGTGGAGCGTACACACGGCGGACGCATCCTCTCTGCGCGTTCCGAGCGGCGTAATGGCCAGGTGGTCTACGTGATCCGCGTGCTCACCGATGCGCAGCAGGTGCGCAACCTCGAGATCGAGGGCGCCGAGGACGCGCGGCCATGAACCTCCGGGTTGCCCTGATCGAGGACGACGACGATCTCCGCCAGAGCCTCGCGGATGCCCTCGCCGCCAGCGGCTGGCGTGTGGACCCCGCGGCGGAAGGCCGCACCGGGCTGTATCTGCTCGAGGAATATGCCTGCGATGTCGCGATCGTCGATCTCGGTCTGCCCGGGCTGGACGGCCTCGAGGTGATTCGCAAGGCGCGGGTGGTGAAGCCGCGGCTGCCGATCCTGATCCTGACCGCGCGGGATCGCTGGCAGGAAAAGGTCGAGGGGCTGGAGGCCGGTGCCGACGACTACCTGACCAAACCCTTCCACGTCGAGGAGCTGCAGGCCCGGCTGCGCGCACTGGTCCGACGCAGCCTGCAGGACGGGCAGGAGCGGCTGGACTTTGGCCCGCTGGTGATCGACACCGCGACCGATACCGTGCGGTTGCACGGCGAGCCGGTCGGCCTGACCACCTTCGAATACCGCCTGCTGCTGCAAATGGTGCGCCAGGCGGGGCGTCCGCTGAGCAAGGACGTGCTGTCGGACTACCTGTACGAGCACGACGCGGACCGCGAGAGCAACGTGATCGAGGTGCTGATCGGCAGACTGCGGCGCAAGCTGGACCCGGACGGGCGCCTGGGGTTGATCGAGACGCTGCGCGGGCGTGGCTACCGCTTCGCGCTGCCGCCGGGCGGGAACGCAAGCGGCGCGACATGAACCTGCCGGGGCTGAGCCTGCGGCTGCGCATCAGCCTGGTCGCGGCCGCGGTGATCGCCGTCTTCTTCGTGCTCACGGCGACCCTGCTCGAACGCGCCTTCCGCGAGAATGCGGAGGACGCGGTGAACACGCGCCTCGACGCGCACATGCTCCTGCTGATGGGCATCGTCGAGGTCTCCGGTCCGCGCCAGGTCCAGCTGCCGGAGGTTCTGCCGGACCCGCGACTCGCGCTGCCCGGGGGCGGGCTGTATGCCCGCATCCTGGATGCCGACGGCGCGACGCTCTGGCGTTCCCCCTCTGCGCTCGGCACGCCGCTCGGCGACTGGCGCAACGAGGGCTTCTTCCAGCGCCGGATGACCGTGCAGTGGGAGCTTCCCGGGCAGCTCGTGCCGCTGACCTTCCAGGTGCTCGAGGAGCGCG
>PWRV01000040.1 GCA_003563455.1 Thioalkalivibrio sp. | reverse complement strand
TGGTGACCCCGGAACCGGCGCGGGCGCGTTTCTCGGGTTTTGGCGATCACTCGGTGGACATCGAGATCTTCGCCTACGTGGGGACCAACGACTTCAACGAGTTTCTGGCGGTGCAGGAGGATATCTTCCTGCGCGTGATCGACATCGTCGACGAATCCGGCACCGGCTTTGCCTTCCCGTCCACCGTCAATTACCTCGCGCGCGACAGCGGCGTGGACGCGGAGCGCACCGAGCGTGCCGAGGCGATCATGCGCGAACTGCGCAAGGACAACGCGCTGCCGTTCCCGGAATTCGACCTGCAGCAGCGTGGCGAACTCAGAAACACGCTCGATTATCCTCCGCAAGGCTCGGTGGATTCCGGCCCACGGGCCGATGCCAAGAACTGACTGGTCAGAGGTGAGCAACGGACATGAGAATTCTACTGAGTGCACTGATCCTGCTGGTGTTGTCGAGCGGCGCAACGACGGCGAGTGAGTCCGAGATGGCCGAGGTCACCGGGGAAGCGCTTTATTTTGAACGGGTCGCGGCGCCGCCGAATGCCCGGCTGGAAGTGGTCCTGCAGGACATCAGCCGCCCGGGGATGGCGGCCGAGCGCCTGGGCGAGATGATCGTCGAGAACGCCGGGCAACCGCCATACGCTTTTCGGATCGAGTACGACCCCGCAGAAATTGATCCGCGACACACCTACAGCGTCGCGGCCCGTCTGTACGACGGCGACCGGCTGCTGTTCGTGACCGACCAGGTCCACCAGGTCATCACACGGGGCTTCCCGTCGACGGCGACCTTGCGGATGCGCCGGGTCAGCAGCGTCCCCGCGCACCCATTCGGAGAACTCCCGGCGACCTTCAAGGGAACGCTGCCCTGCGCGGACTGCCCGGGTATCGATTACCACCTGAATCTGCTGGATGACGGGGTATACTTCCTGCGGCAGACCTACCAGGATCGCGATGGCGGTCGGTTTGACGACATCGGGCGTTACCTGCTGTCATCGGATCGCGAGCAGCTCACGCTCTACGGTGGCCGGGAGGCACCGCTGCGCTTTGCCATCCTGGCGCCGGATACGCTGCGCCTGCTGGACCGCGATGGCGGGCATATCGAGTCCGAACTGAACTACAACCTCGAACGGCAGCCGGAGTTTGAGCCGCTCGAGCCGCAGTTGCTGCTGCGGGGCATGTACCGGTATTTCGCCGATGCGGGGCGCTTCCGGGAATGCCTGACCGGGCTGGAAATGCCGGTCGCCCAGGAGGCCGACAACCGTGCACTGGAGGAGGCCTACCTCGCGGCCAGGGAGAGTCCCGGCGCGGAAATCATGGCGAGTCTCGAAGGCCGGATCGCGCAGCGCATGCCGATGGAGGGGCCGGGACTCGTGCCGACGCTCGTGCCGGAGCGATTCATCGGCATCTGGCCCGAGCTGAGTTGCCCCCCACCGATGAAGCTCGCGGACCTCCGGAACACCTACTGGCGCTTGAGCCTCCTGGATTCCGAGGGCGTGCGGCGTGCACCGGATCAGCGCGAACCGCATCTGGTGTTCCACGAAGAGGATCGCCTGGCGGGTTCCGACGGCTGCAATCGAGTTATCGGCGCCTATGAGCTGGAAGACGCGTCGATCGAGTTCTCCAGGCTCGCCACCACCCGGATGGCCTGTCCCGAAGGCATGGAACAGGCCAGCCGGTTCCTGCAGGTGCTGGAGGAGGTGAAGCAGTACCGGATCATCGGTCGGCATCTCGAAATGCTGGATGAGGCCGGGAATCTGCGGCTGCGATTCGAGGCGGTTGCACTTTACTGAAGCGCCGGAGCAGGCCCGGGAGGACGCTCATCCGCTGGACACGGCAAAGAGCGGTTTCCTCGGTCGAACCGCTCGCTTGCCAGCGGAATGAGGAGAGGCCATGTCACGACCCGCCGAACAACACCGCTTCGCCCTGAACCGGGTGTTCGTGGTTTCGCTGATCCTGGTCGCCGCCTTCGGTGCCTGGGGGCTGATCGATCCCGAGGGCATGAGCGGTACTTCCCTGGGTTTCACCACCTTCATGCTCACGAGCATCGGGTGGTACTGGCTGCTGGTCACCACCGGTTTCCTGATCCTCGCGGGATTTCTCGCCTTCGGACCCTACGGCCGGGTGAAGCTGGGCGACGACGACGAGGAGCCCGAGTTCTCGACCGTCTCCTGGATTGCGATGCTGTTCGCCGGCGGGATGGGCGCAGGTCTGATCTTCTGGGGCGTCGCGGAACCGCTGTACCACTTCCGTGAGCCGCCCGGAATGCCGGGCGAGACCGCCGAGGCTGCCCGGGTCGCGTTCACCCTGACGAACCTGCACTGGGGGCTGCACGCCTGGTCGATCTATGGGATCTGCGCGATGGTGATCGCCTATTTCACCTTCCGCAAGAAGAAAAAGCCGCTGATTTCGACCCCGATCGAAGCGCTTTTTCCGGGAGTTGGCGGCCAGCGTGTGGGTCAGGTGGCGAACATCCTCGGGGTCTTCGCCGTGGTATTCGGTCTGGCCGGCTCGCTGACGCTGGGCGTTCTGCAGATTCGGGCAGGCCTGGGCGAGCTCATGGGTACGCCGCTGAGCATCGGCATGTCGATGGGGATCATCGCGGTGATGTACGCTACCTACATGACCTCGACCGCCGTCGGGGTGGATCGTGGCATCAAGCTGCTGTCGAACATCAACATGGCGGTCGCCGTGCTGATGGTGATCTTTATCGCGGTCTTCGGGCCAACAGCCTTCATCTTCGAGACGGTGGTCGATTCGTTCGGCAGCTATGTCACGCAGCTGCCGGGCCTCGCATTTCATCTGCTGCCGTTCGAGGGGCTGCAGGGCTGGACCGCGAGCTGGACCCTGACCTACCTGATCTGGTGGCTCGCCTGGGGACCCTTCGTCGGCATCTTCATCGCCCGCATCAGCCGCGGCCGGACGATTCGTGAGTTCTGCGCCGGGGTCATCATCGTCCCCACCGTGTTCTCGCTGTTCTGGTTTGCGGTGCTCGGCGGCGCGGGCGTCTTCATTGAACTCTTCGGGGGCGGGGGAATCGCCGAACTGGTGTCGCAGGACGTCAGCCGCGCGTTCTTCGTCTTTCTGGACTTCTTTCCACTCGGGCAGCTGCTGGGCTTCGTCGCCCTGTTCCTGATCTTCATCTTTCTGGTGACCTCCGCAGATTCCGGGAGCTTCGTGCTGTCGATGATGACCAGCGAAGGCAAGCTGAACCCGCCGCTGCCCTACAAGCTGGTGTGGGGCACCCTCGTCGCGGTGCTCACCGTTGCCACCCTCTTCAGCGGCTCGGTGGAGGTCGCCAAGGCGATGGCGGTCACCGGTGCCATCCCGTTTTCCGTGGTGCTGCTGCTCCAGGTGGTGGGCTTTCTGAGGACGATTCGAGGTGAGCGCGGGGGCCTCCGAGTGCAAACCCCGGTCGCGACGGCGCGACCGATCAACGAATGAGGAGCCCCTTGTGACCGGTATCCGCAGCATCCTTTCGGTCCTGGCACTGGTCTTCATCCTTGTTGGATGTGGCAGCGATCGGCAGCCATTGCAGATCGGCGGCAAGCAGTCCCCGGAAAACCAGATCGTTGCCGAGCTGGTAGCGGAGCTGGCCGAGGCTGCCGGTATTCCGGTGCAGCGGCGGATCGGCCTGGGCGGCAGTCGGCTCACGCTCGAGGCCCTGAAACGCGGCGAGATCGACCTCTATCCCGAGCACACGGGTACGGGTCTGGCACTGCTGGGGCTGGTGCAGGACCCCGATACCGATACGGAGACGACCATTGCCCTTTTGCGTGAGCGCTACGCTCCGCTCGGGCTGGGCTGGAGTGAAGCGTTGGGCTTCGAGAACCGGCCAGGCTTCGCGATGCTGCACGACCGCGCGCTGGCGCTCGGTATCCGCAGCTACTCGGACCTTGCGCGCCACGCGGACCGGATCGTGCTCGGGATCGACAGTGAGTTCCGGGCGCGCCCCATCGACGGCCTTGCACCGCTCGAGCGGCGGTATGGCATGAAGTTTCATCGGGTTCGGGAGGTCGAGCCGCGTGACAGAGCCGACCTCTACGATTACCTGATGGACGGCGACATTGATGTCGCACTGGTCCGTTCGGCTGATCCCCAGATCGAAATGTTTGATCTTCGCGTGCTCGCGGACGACCTCGGGTTCTTTCCGCGCCATGACGGCGCCCTGGTTTACCGGCAGGCCGCCCTGGAACGCTTTCCCGCGTTGGAGGATGTTCTCGGGCAACTGGCCGGTGCGATCGAGAACCCCCAGATGCGAGCCCTCAACCGGAGGGTCACTGTGCGCGGCGAGGATCCGAGGGAGGTGGTGCGGGATGAACTGATTCGGCTCGGTCTGATTGATGGCGAGATTGGCGAGCGGGATCGGCAGGCCCTGAACCTTGCGGTCTCCCTTTCGGCAAACGCCGATGGCGAGGCAGGAGCAATCCTTCGCCAGCTGCGTCGATCGTTTCCGACCAGCACCGTGAATCTGGTCCGCTCCAACGATCCGCTGGGCGCGATCGACGACGCGAGTGCGCGGATGGCGCTGGTCAGTGCGCCGGCATTCTTTGCACCCGGTTCGGTCGATCCGGCCACCGGGCAGCCGCCGTTGCGTCCTGGCATCGAGGCTGTGGCTCTGGTCGGGACCAGCTATCTGCAGGCCTTTGCATTGAAACCGGAGGTCAAACGCCTCGAGGACACGACCGTGATCGCGACCGGTCCCCGGGGCTCGAGTGGTTTTCGTGCGGCGCAGTCGATCATCGACGGTCTGCAACTGACCGCTACACTTCAACCGGTGGAAGGCGATACGCCCGGGAGGCTGGCCGATGCCCTGGTCGGAACCGGCGCGGACGCCGCGATCCTGATGCAGCCGGTCGGCAATTCGACGGCCCTGGCACTTCTGCAGCGTGGCCTTCCGCTGCTCGAAGTCGACAACTGGACCCAGCGTAACAACCGGATCGTTTTCCCCTTCCACCAGCCGGCGCAGCTTGCCCCGTCGGACTATGAGCGGTTTCTGACTCCTGGCCAGGGCCATGGCGCACGGATGCCCGGATTCAGCGCGCCCGTAGAGACGCTGGTGACGCAACTGGTGCTGGCAGGACCCGCTCCGCCGGATGATCTCAGGCTCGCCAGCCAGGGGCCTGGAGCGAGTTTTGTTCCCCGCGCTCTTCCATTGACCGATCAGGCGGTTGAGCGCGTAAACGCTGCCATCGGGATGACCGAGGGCATCTACCCGGTTTTACCGCAGGCGCGCGCATTGGCGCCGCGGTTGCCACAGCCGCCAGAGCCCCTGAACCCCTCGCCGGCCGCATCTCTACTATCGGTGCTCGCGGTGACGCTGCTGGTCTGGATCGCCTGGCTGATGCTCCGCCCGATGCGCCCGAGTTGAACGGAAGGCCTGAATGGGCCCCTCCGGCCGTGTGCGCTGATGGAACTTCGCGTCTGACAATGGTCGCAAGAAGTGCAGGATCCTGAACGACGGTTTCATTCATACAGTCGATACAGGAGGGATGCACCATGGTTCAAGGCATAAAGAAGGGCGCTGCTCTCGCCATCAACAAGGCAGCGATCGTCAACGACCCGTCGAGCTTCGAGAAGATGTCCCACATCGGACCGAAGGTCTGTCTGACGACGGCAAACGAACCCGGCTTTCTCGGTTTTCACGCGTTCATCCAGACGGGTGTGCATCCGCTGGGGGGGCGTTACGGTGCCGCCCAGGTGATCACAGCGGACAGTCTCCAGGCGGTGATGGAGTCACCCACCAACCTGAAGCTCAACCCCCTGAATCTCTGGCAGTACACGGTCTGGGAGGATGCGGAATCACACGAGCGGATGCATTACGAGCAATACGACCGCATCTTCGAGCTCTGTGCCGGCTGTCTGGATATGGTCGTTGAGGGGCCATCGGAACCGGTCTACACGATCGTCGAGGCGGACATGCCGCCGCTGGTGGGCATGACCGATGTGCCCCGGGTGATGGGCACGGCCTTCGCCCAGCAGGAGCCGCCGCCGAAAGTTCGCCTGGCCATGCAGCGGCTGGTCGCCCTTGGCGAGCACCACGTTCAGGAAGGCAAGGAGCAGGCCTTCCTCGAGGGCGCAGTGGAGACGCTCGAAAAGCTCAAGGAGAGCGCTCCGGGCATGATCGGCTGGATGATTCTGGAGAAGCAGGGCGAGGCCGCGCTGAGCACGTTCCAGCTGGAGCCGCCGGCGTTCTGGGAGTCGCTGCAGACACTCGGTGCGAACCCCCCGAAATCGCGCCGTACCAATTACGGGGAATTCGGCAAGGACTATCAGGGACCCCCGATCCCGATCGGCGGGCCGCGTGAATATGTGGTCCACATGGAGTGGGAAAGCCCCGACACGCTGACCTTCGGTCTTGCCCTGACCGGCGTCAATCCGGAGTTGCGCAAGATTCACGACGATGGCGTGCTCGCCCATCTGGCGCGACTGCCGCCCTATTACCGGGTGTTCGCGCCAGCGATGGAGGACATGATCTTCTTCCATTGATGTCCGAAGGCCTGCCTGCAGGGGCAGAGCCTTCTGACGGGTCTTGTGCGCGGATCGCAAGGGGCAATATCCAGGTACCAAGCGCCTTCCCTTGCAGCCAGCGTCCATCTGGTCTACGTTGCGCCGCTGATGGCCTCTACGGGAGGCCTTTTTTTTGACGGCGCTCCTGAGCGAGGAGTGCAAAATGCCAGCAGGTCAGCGCATGCAAGATGAAACCCGCACAACCGGCCAAATGCTCCCCCGGGGCGTGATGCTCAATGCCTACCCGGACAGCATCGGCGGCAGGATGTCCGGCCTGGTGGCACTGCTCAAGCGCCCGGAATTCGAGGATACGTTCTCGCTCCTCTACGTCCTGCCGACATTCTTCAACAGCGATCTCGACCGCGGCTTCTCGATCATCGACTACGGGCTGAACCTGGAACTGGTTTCACCCGGCGATCTGGACGATCTCGACCGGCTCGGGATCACCTTCAAGTTCGACCTGATCCTGAACCACCTCTCGGTCGCGTCACCGCAGTTCCGGGACCTGCTCGAACGCGGTGACGAGTCCGAGTACAAGGACTTCTTTCTCGACTGGAATGCCTTCTGGGAATGCCACGGCACACCGGGTGAAGAGGGCTACGTGGTGCCGCACGACGAGCATTTGCAGAAACTGTTTCTGCGCAAGCCCGGGCTCCCGATCCTGAAGGTCGGCTTTCCTGATGGTTCGGAACGGCCGTACTGGAACACCTTCTACCAGCAGATCACCTACCGACCCGTGGAGGCCGAGGTGTTGCACGGGCTGAGCGGTGTTACGCCCGAGACCGCCGAGCAGATCGCCTCCCGACTGAATACGGCGATCGAGACGGAAGGCGACATCGAGAAGGTCTATCTCGACGGTCACGACTATTTGCGCGACGAGATCCGCGCAATCCTCCGCGGGCGCCGCTGCTACCTCGGGCAGATGGATCTCAACGCCCGGTCCGAGAAGGTCTGGGAGTTCTATGACGAGACGTTGCGGCGTCTGCGGGACTACGGAGCCCGAATCATCCGGCTGGACGCCTTCGCCTATCTGCACAAGGAACCCGGCCAGGTCAACTTCTTCAACAAGCCGGGGACCTGGGATTACCTCGCGCGGCTGCGGGATATAGCTCGAGTGTACGGGCTCGTTGTCTTCCCTGAAGTGCATGCCGAATACGGCAAGGGTTTGCACCGCGAGGTCGCGCAGGAAGGGTACCCCATTTACGACTTCTTCCTTCCGGGTCTGCTGATCCACGCGCTGGATCGCGGCACGAGCGTCCATCTTCTGCACTGGATCGAGGAGATCCGGAACGAGGGTCTGCAGACCATCAACATGCTCGGTTGCCATGACGGCATCCCGGTTCTCGATCTGCGCGGCGCCGAGCGGGACGGCGTCTACCATCCCGGGCTGCTCGAAGACGACGAGATCGAGGCGGTCGTGGATCGCATTCTCGAACGCGGCGGGCGGGTAAAGAATCTCTACGGTCCGGACGGCAGAAAGATCGCGTACTACCAGGTCAACGCGACGTACTACAGCGCCCTTGGCGAGGACGAGCGCAAGCTGTTGCTCGCGCGGGCCATCCAGATGTTCATGCCGGGGATCCCGCAGATCTGGTATCTGGATCTGTTCGCCGGTCGCAACGACTATGAGGCGGCGGACAAGGGCGGGCCCGCGGGTCACAAGGAGATCAATCGCACAAATCTCGGTCCGGACGAGATCGAGCGACGGCTGGAGTGGCCCGTGGTACAGGATCAGCTCGCGCTGATCCGGCTGCGCAATACCTCCGGCGCGTTCAACGGTGAACTTGTCGTCCCCCCGAGTGCACCGCATCGCCTGCACCTGTCCTGGCACGGCGACGGCCGCACCGCGAGCCTGCAGGCGGATCTCGTGACCTTCGACTTCACCGTGAGCGAATGCGATGCCTCGGGGGTCGAAAGGCTGGTACTCGAGTCGCGCGGTGAAGCAATCCCGGATGATCTGCGGCCGCGCGCTGCCCACGGCGACCTCCGCCTGTAATCCCGAAGCCGCCCGGCAGTTGGGCGCGTCCGTGAAGAAGGCCGGGGGACAAGGGACGCGTAAGCGTTTCAGTCGAGACCTGCGCGGCGGAGGCGGGCGCGCATCGCCTCCATCTCCTCCAGCAGATCGGCCACCAGGGCGGCCAGTTCGGGCTCGGCGTCGAAGACCCGCTCCATCTCGCGCATGCGGCGGGCCCGGCGCAGGTGCTCTCCGGTAAAGCGCCAGGTGTCGGCAACGCACTCGGTGCGCGGAAACAGGCCTTCCTCGAGGTGATGCCTCAGCCACTGTGGCTCGACCGTGCAGATTTTGGCCATCTGCTCCACGGTCAGCCAGGTCTCCTCGATTACGGCACCGGTCAGGACGTCGTCGTCGCGCATCGTTCAGGCCCTCTCGTCGCGGCGCGGGTCGAACGGCAGTTCTCGCGCCATCGTTTCGTAAATCTCCCGCGCCCTGGGGTTCCGGGCGGATGGCAGCACCACCTGGATTTCCAGCAGCAGGTCCCCGGGCGGGCTCCCGGGAATCCCCTTGCCGCGCACGCGCAGCTGGCGACCACTCTGGGCGCCCTCGGGAATGCGAACCTTCTGGCTGCCACCCGGAAGCTCAACGGACAGCACCGCACCCAGCGCCGCCTCCCAGGGGGTGACCGGCAGCGTGACCCGGATGTCCCGGCCATCAGGACGGTAGCGGGGATGCGGCCGGAAATGCACTTCCAGCAGCAGATCGCCTGCGGGCCCGCCACCGATTCCGGGGGAGCCCTGGCCAGAGAGCCGGATCACCTGGCCCTCGCGCACGCCCTTCGGGATGCGGACATTCAGGGTTCGCGTGTCCACCGTGACCCGCCCCTCGGCGTCGAGCCGGGGGGCGCGCAGCGAGATCTGCCGTGTGGCGCCTTCGAAGGCATCCTCGATGTCCAGAAGCACCTTGGCGTGATGATCCTCGCCGCGAGCCCGGAACTCGCCGCCGCCCGTGTGGTAGCGGGCACGGCCGCCGCCCATCTGCCCGAACAGTTCAGAGAAGAAGTCGCTGAACGCGGCTTCCTCGGACGGCGAGAAGCCCCTGCTGGAGAATTCGAAGCCAGCGTCCCAGTCGGGCGGTGGACGGAACTCCTCTCCGGGCTGGTGTCCGCGGCCGATCTGATCGTAGGCGGCGCGTTTTTCCGGGTCGGAGAGTACCGCGTAGGCTTCATTGACCTCCTGCATGCGCGCCTCCGCGTCCGGTTCGCTGGAGACATCGGGATGGAACTTGCGGGCCAGCTTGCGGTAGGCCTTCTTGATGTCGTCCACGGTGGCGTCACGCGGGACGTCGAGGGTCTTGTAGTAGTCCTTGAATTCCATGCGGGCTCCTGGGCCGTCGTGGCAGATAGGTAGCTCCACCCATTGAATTAACTCCTCCAGCCCCTATTTTCAAGGGCATCGGAAGAACTCCGTGCATTCCCGGATTCCCACGTCGGCGCGCCTGGGACCGCGCGTCGCCACGACCAATGGAGGCTGCCATTATGTACCGTTCGCTGTTTGCCAACGACATGTACGCGGAACTGGACCGCTTGCAGCGGGAAATGAGCCGCGCCTTTGAATATTCACCCAGCATACGCGGTGCCGTGCGGGGCGGCTTCCCGGCGATGAACGTCGGCGGCACACCGCAGTCGGTGGAGATCTATGCCTTCGCACCCGGCATCGACCCGGCGACCATCGAGGTTCAGATCGAAAAGGGCGTTTTGACGGTCGCCGGGGAGCGTTCCAGCTCGCTGCCGGCGGGCGAAAGCAAGGCCAGTGTCCACATCGCCGAGCGCTTTGCCGGCTCGTTCCGCCGGGTCGTTACCCTGCCGGACGATGCCGACCCCGAAAAGGTCACCGCCCGGTACCGCGACGGCGTGCTGCACATCAGCATCCAGCGTCGCGAGACCTCGTTGCCGCGGCGTATCAGCATCCAGTGAAGGAGGGCCTTGAGATGAACGATCAGACCGACGTTGCACGCAATAAGGAAGAGTCCAGAGCCGCTGCACAGGCTGCGCTGACGCCACCGGTAGACGTGTTCGAGGACGCGACGGGGATCACGCTGCTGGCCGATCTGCCCGGCGTGCCGAAAGACGATCTGCACCTGCAGGTGGAGGCCGAGACCCTCACGATCGAGGGCGAGGTACGGCTCGAGGTGCCCGAGGGCATGGAGGCCACCCACGCGGAGGTGAGTCTGCCCCGGTATCGCCGCGTGTTTACCCTCTCCAGGGAGCTCGATACCGACAAGGTCAGCGCTGAATTTCGCAACGGCGTACTGACGCTGCGGATCCCGAAGGCGGAACACGCGCAGCCACGGCGGATCGACGTGGAGGTGGCATAGGCAGGTGACGCAATACGGGGACAGATTCAAAGCTGTCCCCGTAACGCCGAAGGCCTACGACGCCAGCCGCTTGTACTTCAGCCGGTGGGGCTGGTCGGCAGCGTCGCCGAGGCGCTCGTGGCGGTCCGCCTCGTACTCCTCGTAGTTTCCGTCGAAGAACACCACGCTGCCGTCCTCTTCGAAGGCCAGGATGTGCGTGGCCACGCGATCCAGAAACCAGCGGTCGTGCGAGATCACGATCGCGGAACCCGGAAAGTCGAGCAAGGACTCCTCCAGCGCCCGGAGCGTTTCGACGTCCAGGTCATTGGTCGGTTCGTCCAGCAGCAGCAGATTTCCGCCGCTCTTCAGCACCTTGGCCAGGTGCACCCGGTTGCGTTCGCCGCCAGACAGGTCCTTCATCCGCTTCTGCTGATCGGAACCCTTGAAATTGAAGCGACCGACATAGGCGCGCGACGGCATCTGGAAGTTGCCGACCTGCACCACGTCCTGACCGTTGGAGATCTCCTCCCAGACGCTCTTCTCATCCGCCAGCGCGTCGCGGCTCTGGTCGACGTAGGCGATCTGGACGGTCTCGCCCAGGTTGATATGGCCTCCGTCGGGATGTTCTTGCCCGGTGATCATGCGGAACAGCGTGGTCTTGCCGACCCCGTTCGGACCGATCACGCCGACGATTCCGCCGCGCGGCACGGTGAAGGACAGCCCCTGGTACAGCACGCGGTCGCCATAGGTCTTGGTGAGGTTCTCGGCCTCGAGCACCACGTCGCCAAGACGGGGACCCGGCGGGATGTAGAGTTCCTTGGTTTCCGAGCGGCGCTGGTAGTCGCTGGAGGCCAGTTCCTCGAAGCGCTTCAGGCGCGCCTTGCTCTTTGCGGTGCGACCCTTCGGGTTGCTGCGCACCCACTCGAGTTCCGACTCCATCGCCCGTACGCGAGCCTGTTCGGCCTTTTCCTCCTGCGCCAGCCGCTTCTCCTTCTGCTCCAGCCACGACGAATAATTGCCCTGCCACGGAATGCCCTGACCGCGGTCGAGCTCGAGGATCCACCCGGCCACATTGTCCAGAAAATAGCGGTCGTGGGTCACCGCGACGACGGTACCCGGGAACTCCTTGAGGAAGCGTTCCAGCCAGGCGACGCTCTCGGCGTCCAGGTGGTTGGTCGGTTCGTCCAGGATCAGCATGTCGGGACTCGAGAGCAGGAGCCGGCAGAGCGCGACGCGGCGCCGCTCGCCACCGGAGAGATTGTTCACGTCCGCATCCCAGGGCGGCAGACGCAGCGCGTCGGCGGCGACCTCAAGCCTGCGCTCGAGGTTATGCCCGTCGCTGGCCTGGATCAGGGACTCCAGTTCCGCCTGCTCGGCGGCGAGCTTGTCGAAGTCGGCATCGGGCTCGGCGTAGGCCGCATAAACTTCATCGAGCCGCGCGAGGGCCTGCTTGATCGGTTCCACGGCTTCTTCGACGTTGCCGCGAACGTCCTTGCCGTCGTCGAGGTGCGGCTCCTGCGGCAGGAAACCGATGTGGATTCCCGGCTGGGGGCGTGCGTCTCCGACGATGTCGTTGTCCAGCCCCGCCATGATCCGGAGCAGGGTCGACTTCCCGGCACCGTTGTAGCCGAGCACGCCGATCTTGGCTCCCGGGAAGAAGTTGAGATAGATATCCTTCAGGATCTGCTTCTTCGGCGGGACGATCTTGCCTACGCCGTTCATGGTATAGATGTACTGCGCCATGGAACCTCTTTCTTTTTTGCCGGTAACGGATTGTCTGGACGCGAGACTCTACCATGAGTTCCCGACGAAATTATCCGGGGGCTGAAACGTCTAGAGGGCCATGTGGGAAGTTCGGTAACTATTCTGGCGAAGCGATCTGATACCGAACTTTCCACATGGCCCTCTAGGGAAGCGCTGAATAAAGCCATCCTGGCTTTCTCAGCGCACGCTTCGCTGCAAATGTGATTTGCAGCTTGCTTCAGAAGGGGCTTTTCGTCCGCAACCAAGGAGGATTCGCATGTATTGCCACCAAAAACTGGTTCGTCCCTGGATCCTTGCCCTGCTGCTCTGTCTGCCGCTGGCCGGGCAGGCAGCGGAACCTGTCACGCTGGAGCACGACGGAGTGACGCTGATCGGGCACCTGCAGTCGGTCAGCGACCCCGCGGATGGGGTGATCCTGATGCTGCACGGCACGCTCGCACACGGGCGCATGGAGACGATGGCGACCGTCCAGGACCTCCTGGCCGATCACGGACTGAACTCGCTGTCGGTGAATCTCAGCTACGGTATCGACGCCCGCGAGGGCATGTTCGAGTGTGACCGCCCGATCACCCATGGCGTGCAGGATCATTTTCGCGAGCTCGATGCCTGGGTCGACTGGCTGGAGTCGGAAGGCTTCGGGCCGGTGACCCTATTTGGACACTCCCGCGGGGGCAACCAGATGGCCCGCTACGTGCAGGAATGGGTATCCGGGGACGTCCGGTCGCTGGTTCTGGTTGCGCCGTCGACGTATGATCCGGATCGTGCGGCGGCGAGCTACGAGGCCCAGTCCGAAATGCCGCTGGTGGTGCGCCTGGACCAGGCGCGGGAACTGCTGCGGATGGGTCAGGAGGAAACCCTGCTGCAGGATGTGCGCTTCCTTTACTGCGAGTCCCTGGATGTTTCGCCGCAAGCCTTTCTCGGCTATTACGACCCCGCTGAGGGTCACGACACCCCGACCGTGATCGACGGGATCGAGGTCCCGACACTGGTGGTGATCGGATCGGAAGACGCCGTGGTTCCCGACCTGCCGGAGCGCATGGCTGCGCTCGACGACGCTCAGGCGGTGAGCACGACGACCATCGATGGAGCTGGACACTTCTTCCGGGACTTCTTCGCCGACGACGTCGCCGATGCGGTCGCGGATTTCATCGCCGAGCACTGACCCCGCGAGGTTCAGCACTGGGTTGCCCTAACTCCCATGGCACGGCGCCACCCCTGACGATGAAAGCTCCCTCCCCCACCTGTGGGGGAGGGCTGGGGTGGGGGCGGGGCGTCGGGCCCGGCCCTCACCGCGGCGCGACGCATCGGCCGCGGGCTGCGCGCCTCACCCGTATTCCGCAAGGAAGCCATGCACCCGGTCCATCATCTCCCGGGAGCCCACGTAGAACGGCACCCGCTGGTGCAGGCTGTGCGGCACCTCGTCCATCGTGCGACCGGTTCCGTTGCTGGCCGCTCCGCCCGCCTGCTCGGCGATGAAGGCGATCGGATTGCACTCGTAGATCAGTCGCAGCTTGCCCTTGGGAGCGGCCTGGGTCTGGGGGTAGATAAAGATGCCGCCCATCAGCAGGTTGCGGTGGAAGTCGGAGACCAGTGAGCCGATATAGCGGGACGTGTACGGCCGGTTCGTGTCCGGATCGATCTCCTGGCAATACTTGATGTACTTCTTCACCCCCAAAGGGAAGTGGATGTAGTTGCCCTCGTTGATGCTGTACATCCGGCCGGTGTCCGGGGTCCGGATGCGCGGGTGGGACAGACAGAACTCGCCGATGCCGGGGTCAAGAGTGAAGCCATCCACGCCGGTTCCGGTGGTGTAGACCAGCATCGTCGACGAGCCGTAGATCACATAGCCGGCCGCGACCTGCCGTGTTCCCGGTTGCAGGAAGTCCGAGATGTCGGCCTGCTCCCCGCCGGGGCTCAGCCGGCGATAGATCGAGAAGATCGTACCGACAGAGACGTTCACCTCGATGTTCGAGGAGCCGTCGAGCGGATCCATGCAGACGATGTAGTGGCCCTCGCGCGACAGTCCCTCGTCGAAGGTGATGATCTCCTGGTTCTCTTCCGAGGCGACTGCGCAGACCTCGCCGGAGGCCTTGATCGCCGCCATGAAGTGATCGTTCGCGAAGACGTCTAGCTTCTTTACGTCCTCGCCCTGCACGTTCACTTCGCCCGCCTTGCCGAGGATGTCCACCAGGCCGGCCTTGTTGATCTTCTTGTTCACGATCTTCGCGGCAATGCCGATGTGGTGGAGCAGTCGCGACAGGTCTCCCTTCGCCTCGGGGTGCTCGCCCTGACGATTGATGATGAACTCGTTGAGGGTGACGATCTGGTAACCCGCACTGGACTGCATCGTGTCTACCGCCGGTTGAATGGACCCGGAGTAAGTATACGTGGAGTAGGGTTTTTGTGATACGACGCCAGCGGGGGAAATCTGTCCAAGGAAACGGCGGCAAGCCGCCGTACTCGATGGCGCTATGCCGGGGGTTCCAGCCGCCGCCGCACGAGCGCACCCAGCAACAGCAGCCCCGCGAGCACGAACAGCGGCAGGACCGTCGAAGGCTGCAATGCGTCCCCCGTCTCGATCGCCTCCACCGCGCCGTGGATCGCGGTGGCGTAGACGCCCCACTTCACGGTCAGGCCCAGCACCGCGGCCAGCAAGAAGGTCTTCAGTGACAGCCCCAGCACGCCGCCCGCGTAATTCACGAAGGAATGGGGGAACCCGGGAAATACGCGCAATGCGGTCTGGGTGAGCAGGTCGCTGCGCTTGGCGAGGAGCGCCACAACGCGTTCCGCATTCTTTCCGGGCGACCAGCGTTTTCCGACCCGGTGTGAAAACCGGTGTGCACCAAACGCGCCGGCCACGCTGCCGATGAGCAGCATGATCACGGACACCACGGGCGGATGAAACGGTGCGATCACCCACAGCATCAGGCTTCCGGGAAGCGCGAAGGTGAACAGCACCGCCATCAACACCACGACCGCGACGACTGCCACCGGGAGATCCGCGATGCGGTCGCCCCACTGGAGCAGTTGCGTCAGCTCGCGGGTGTGCCAGTTGGCGAGGATCAGGCCAAGGATTACCAGGGCGGCGAGCACCAACCCGCCCCAGTGACGCCGCAGCAGAGTCGCGAGTCGTTTCAACGCCCCCTCCGCGTCATCGGGGAGCGATTCCGGTCGGAGGCATCGGGACACCTGTGAAAAGAGAGCCAGCGGGATCACCATCTTCCGGACAAACGGTGGGCCCTGGCAAGTGTTGTCAGGAGCGGGTGACGTGTGACAGGACACTCGCTTCACGGAGCAGGTTCAGCCCGTGCCGGGCGATCATCCGCTCTTCGTCCGTGGGGATCATCCATACACCCACGGGGCTCCCGGACTCGCTGAGCCGCTCGTGGTGGTCCTCATTGGCCTGCGCATCGATCTTGACTCCAAGCCACCCGAGGGCCTCACAGATCCGTGCGCGTACAGGTGGAGCGTGTTCGCCGATTCCGCCGGTGAACACCAGGTGATCCAGACCGCCGAGCATCGCGGTGAGCGCGCCGATTTCCCGAACCGTGCGGTGCACGAACACATCGACCGCTTCCGCGGCGGACGACTCGTCGCTCTCGAGCAGCGTGCGCATGTCGCCGCTGATGCCGGAAACGCCCAACAGCCCGGACTGCTCGTAAAGCAGGGTTCGCACTTCCTCGGCGCTCATGCCTTCTTCCTGCAGCAGGAACAGTACTGCCCCGGGATCGAGTGCACCGCAGCGGGTACTCATCGGCAGCCCGTCGAGCGCGGTGAACCCCATCGTTGTTGCCACGCTCTCTCCGTCCCGAAGCGCAGCCAGGCTGGCGCCGCTGCCGAGGTGGGCGACCACGGCACGACCCGTCGCTTCCCGATCGAGGCGGTTCGCGAGCGCACCGGCGATGAACTCGTAGGACAACCCGTGAAAGCCGTAGCGCATCAGGCCCTTGTCGGCGAGGTGCCGGGGCAGGGCCAGGCGGCGTTCGATCCTGGACTGCGTATGGTGGAAGGCGGTGTCGAAACAGGCGAACTGGAAGAGGTCCGGCCGCGAGCGGGAGAGCGACCGGATCGGTGCGAGGTTGTGTGGCTGGTGCAGCGGGGCGAGCGGCACCAGCGCCTCCATCTGTTCAAGCCGTTCTGCGGTCATCCGCACCGGGCCAACGAAGTCCTGACCGCCGTGGACCACCCGGTGTCCGGCTGCGAGCAGACTGCGCCCCTCGAGTGTCTCATCGAGCCAGTCGATCAGGAACTCCAGGGCCTGCTCGTGTCCGAAGGCCCCCCCGTCTTCGGCCGGTTGCCGGTCCTCCACCGGATTCCCGGAGGCGTCCTCGACGCTAAAGTGCGGCGTCGCGTCCAGGCCTGTTATCTGCCCCTTCAAGTGCCGGTCTGGATCCGCCCCTCGGGAATCGGGGTCGATTTCGTAAAGCGCAAACTTCAGGCTGGACGAGCCGCTGTTCAGCACCAGCAGATCACCGGACATCGCGAACCTCCTGTTGATGGGGTCGTGCCGCCACGGCGCTGGTCACGGCCTGCTCGCGTATCCGCATTCCGGAGGCGTCCGCGCGTGGCGCCACAAGACCCTTGGGGTGGACAGGGCTCCAGTGTATCGC
>PWRV01000103.1 GCA_003563455.1 Thioalkalivibrio sp. | reverse complement strand
TTTCCGTGATTTCCGTGATTTCCGTGATTTCCGTGTCCTTCCGTGGCTGTGTTTTCACGCCAAGGCCCGTCCATGGCCGTTGCGCTGAAGGCTCCGACGCACCTGGCTCCGGTGCCTGGGGTCCGGCTCAGCACCTGTGCCGCCGGGATTCGTTACCGCGGGCGCGATGACCTGCTGCTGATCGACGCGGGGCCGGACGCCGCCATCGCGGCGCTGTTCACCCGGAATGCCTTTTGCGCGGCACCGGTGCAGGTCGCCCGTGAACACCTCGCGACGGGCAGCCCCCGCTGGCTGCTGATTAACGCCGGCAATGCCAATGCCGGCACCGGGACGCTGGGGCTCGACGCGGCCCGCGCGACGTGCGCGGCCCTCGGGCGGACGCTGGATGTGCCGGCACAGTCGGTGCTGCCCTTCTCCACCGGCGTGATTGGCGAGCCGCTGCCGGTCGAACGCATCGAAGCCGCGTTGCCGACGCTGGTCGCCCGGCTCGACGCCGACGGCTGGATGGCGGCGGCCCGGGCGATCATGACCACCGACACAGTGGTCAAGGGCGTCAGCCAGACGGTCGCTCTGAGCGGCGGCGACGTGACCCTTACCGGGATCGCCAAGGGCTCGGGCATGATCCACCCGGACATGGCGACCATGCTCGCCTTCATCGGCACCGATGCGCAGGTGGACGCGGATCTGTTGGGGCAACTGCTCGCCGAAGCGGTGGAACACAGCTTCAACGCAATCACCGTCGACGGGGATACCTCCACCAACGACGCGGTGGTCTGCATCGCGTCCGGTGCCAGCGGCGTGACCGTGCCGCCGGGTCCGGACGGCGAGCGCCTCGGCGCGGCCCTGAAGGCGCTGTGCCTCGAACTGGCCGAGGCCATCGTCCGCGATGGCGAAGGCGCGACGAAGTTCGTGCGGGTCCTGGTGCAGGCGGCGCGCGACCGGGACGAGGCGCGCCGTGTGGCGGAGGCGGTCGCGCTGTCGCCGCTGGTAAAAACGGCGCTGTTTGCCTGCGACCCCAACTGGGGGCGGATCCTGGCTGCCGTCGGCCGCGCCGGCGTCGACGATCTGCGGATCGACGACGTCGGCATCGCGGTGAACGGCGTGGGCATCGTCTCCGGTGGCGGCCGTGCGCCGGGTTACACGGAGGAGGCCGGCCAGCAGGCCTTCGACGCAGCCGAACTCGAGATCGTGATCGATCTTGCGCGCGGCCCGGCCGAATATCGCAAGTACACCTGTGACTTCTCCTACGACTACGTCCGGATCAACGCCGACTACCGGTCCTGAGGCCCGGATGCGGGTTGCGGTCGGCCTGCTGCGCGACGCGGCCGGCCGCGTGCTGATCAGCCGCCGCGCGAGCCACGTGCACCTCTCCGGTCTGTGGGAGTTCCCTGGCGGCAAGTGCGCGCCGGGAGAGAGCGCACGCGGTGCCCTCGAACGGGAGCTGCGCGAGGAGCTGGGCGTCGAGGTGACGGCAGCCACCCGCATCCTGACGATCCCCCACGACTATCCCGAACGGCGTGTCGAACTGGCGGTGTTCCGCGTCGATGCCTGGTCCGGGCAGCCCAGGCCCCGCGAGGCGCAGCCGCTGCACTGGGCGGAGCCCGCTGAGCTCGCGGGCTTGCCCTTTCCCGAGGCCAACCGGGCCATCGTCAACGCCGCCCGGTTGCCGGCATTCTACCTGATCTCGCCGGATCCGGACTCGGCGGCCGCCGTGGAGCCGGAGGCCCACCGTGTCGCCCGGCGGCTCGCGCGCGGCGACATCCGGCTGCTGCAGATCCGGGCCCCCGCGCTGGGGCAGCCCGCCTTTCTCGATTATGCGCGCAGGCTGATCGACGCGGCGGCCCGGCATCGGGTGGAGGTGCTGCTCAACGCACCGGATGCCTGGCGTGCGGCGCTGCCGCCCGCGGGCTGCCACCTGCCCGAGCGGCAGCTGCGTGCGCTCGCCACACGTCCGCACAGCGAGGGCTGGGTCGCGGCGTCGGTGCACGACCTCGACGGTCTGGAGCGGGCAATGGCGTTGCCGGTGGATTTCGTCGTCGCGGGACCGGTCGAACGCACGCAGACGCACCCGGGTGCACGGCCGATCGGACTCCCGGGGCTCGCGTCACTGTGCGAGCGGGCATCCTGCCCGGTGTTCGCGCTGGGAGGGCTGGGATGCGGGGATCTCCGGCGGATGCGGGCGGTCGGCGCGCAGGGAATCGCCGGAATCCGCGGCCTGCTGGACTGACCTGTCGGGCAGCAGGGTCCTGAACCAGTGTCCGGCCGTCCCGGCCGGGTTCAGATCGCGCAGCAACTCAGCTGGAAGGGCACGTCGCGCGACACGATCCGGGGCCGGTCGTGGAAGTCGCCGGGATCGAGAAAGCGCACCGTGAAGCGCTGTCGCCCGGCACTGATCTCCGGATAACACTGCTGGTCGCTGCCGATGCTGACCCGCAGCATCTGCCAGGCATAGCTGGTGTCGAGCCCCTGCTCGTAATAACCTTCGTGGGCGACCACGCTGCGCGGCTGGCCCGCCGCGCGGACGAAGGTCAGCACCTGGGTGATGGCCTCCGCCACCGATTCCAGCGGCCGGAACCACTCGAGCAGCAGCTCTTCCCGCACCGCTGCGGGCTGAGAGAGCCAGTAGTGGTAGATCGGCAGGTCGAAGTCACAGGCGCCACCCGGCAGCGCGGTACGCTGGCGCACACTGGTGTAGAACTCGTTGCCCTTGACCGCGTGATCGAGGCTGCCCACCTGATCTTCCAGCCGTGCGAGCAGCCGGCGCTGCCGTTCCATTGTCAGCGTCAGGCGCTCCTGATCAACCCCGGGCTGGGCGGCGAAGCGGTTCAAATTCGCGATCTGGCGCTCGATTTCGCCCATCAGTTCGCGCTTGACGTCCACCCGGCCTGCCAGCGCATAGATATCCACGAGCACGGTCAGCGCGTGATGGTGGTCAAAGTCGCGGGCCGCGAGGCTGCTGCTGCGAAAGCGCTCTAGCAGGGCCTCGAGACGGAGCAGCAGACGTACGCGCTCGTGCAGGGGCTGTTCGAATGTCAGCGTCGACTGGGTCAAGAGATACGATCCGGCGAATTGGCGCCCAGTATCAGGCATGTCCCCGGTGCATTTCCACCCGGGTCCGGGGGCGACGGACGAAGCCCGCCACCCGGCGCGGCGCCGACCCCGCGGGCCGTGCTCATCAGCCTGCGGCGTCGCGGTAGCACCGGTCAAGCGTGTGTACTTGCGCGGTCAGTTCCGCCCGGTCGAGGCTGCCGTCGTTTTCGATCACGTCATCGGCCGCCTGCCGGCGCGCGTCGCGCGACGCCTGGCTGCGGACCATGCGCCAGGCATCCTCCGGTTCGATCCCGTCACGGCTCACCACGCGCTGCACCTGCACCGTCTCCGGACAGTCGATCAGCAGGATCCGGTCGACCCGGTCCTGCCAGCCGGCCTCCAGCAGCAGCGGGATCACCAGCAGCGCATAGGCCGTCTGCTCCGGGAGTGCGGCCAGCTGCTTTTGCATCCGCTCGTCGATGGCCGGATGGGTGATCGCCTCCAGGCGTCGGCGGCGCGCGGGGTCCCGGAAGACGCGGCGGCGCAGGGCGGCGCGGTCGAGGCTCCCGTCGGGCCGAAGCAGATCGGAGCCGAAGCTCCGGCAGATCTCCGTCAACGCCGGTTCGCCGGGCGCGACGACCTCCCGGGCGATCGCGTCGGTATCGATCACGGGTGCGCCGAGTTCAGCGAAGATCGACGCAATCGTGCTCTTGCCGCTGCCGATTCCGCCGGTCAGTCCGATCCTGAGCATGATCAGGGCAGATAGAGCGCGAGCAGCGCGTCGCCCCAGATCAGCGCGATCCAGCCGGCGGCGGCCAGGTAGGGGCCGAAGGGGATCGGGATGTTCCGGTCCCGGCCGCGCAGCAGGATCAGGGCGATGCCGACGATCGCTCCGACCAGCGACGCAAGCAGAAGGACCAGCGGCAAGGCCTGCCAGCCCAGCCACGCCCCGAGGGCGGCAAGCAGCTTGAAGTCGCCGTAGCCCATGCCTTCCTTGCCGGTGAGCAGGCGGAACGCGTGGTAGACCAGCCAGAGCACGAGGTAGCCGGCGATCGCGCCGATGACCGCGGATTCGAGATCGGTGAAGACCCCGAAGTAGTTGATCGCAAGCCCGAACCACAGCAGCGGCAGCGTCAGCTGATCGGGCAGCAGCGTGGTGCGCGCGTCGATCCCTGCGGCTGCGATCAGGATTCCGGTGAACAGCATCGCGGCCAGGCCCGCGGGCGTCGGGCCGAAGTGCAGGATACTGATCGCGAAGAGCACCGCGGTGAGCGCTTCCACCAGCGGGTACTGCCAGGAGATCCGGGTCGCGCAGCCCGGACAGCGCCCGCGCAGCAGCAGGTAGCTCAGCACCGGGATGTTTTCGTGGGCCCGGATCTCGCGGCTGCATTGCGGGCAGCGGGAGCGGGGCCACCAGAGATCGAAGCGGCCCGGCACCGACTCCGGTTCCGGCTGCTCAAGGATCGCGCGCGCCTCCGCCTCCCACGCACGCTGCATCATCAGCGGCACGCGGTGGATCACCACGTTCAGGAAGCTGCCGATCAACAGGCCGAACAGCGCGGCGATCGGCACGGCCCAGGGCGCGAGGGCCTCCAGCCAGCCGGTCATGACCACGCCGCCGGAACCCCCGGCGGGCATGCCGGTCCGGTCACTAGATGACCTGGCCGAGCATGAAGATGGGCAGGTACATCGCGATGACCAGGCCGCCGATCAGCACGCCGAGGACCACCATGATCAGGGGCTCGAGCAGGCTGGACAGGCTATCCACCGCGTTGTCGACCTCTTCCTCGTAGAAATCGGCGACCTTGGCGAGCATCGCGTCCAGCGAACCCGACTCCTCGCCGATCGCGACCATCTGCACCACCATGTTCGGAAAGATGCCGA
>PWRV01000298.1 GCA_003563455.1 Thioalkalivibrio sp. | reverse complement strand
GCCGCGCGACGCGTTCCTGCCGGCGCTTGTGACCGTGATCGCCGCTGCGCTCGCGGCGTTCTGGCTGCACGGAGTCGGGCATTCGGGGGCGCCGTTCCCGGGGCACTTCTCGGTGGATCCGGATGCTTTCGCGGCAAAGGCCTTGCTGTTCGGTCTCGCAGTGCCGGTGCTCTTTCTCGCCCGGGACGAGCGTCAGGAGAGCCGCTTCGCGATGCTGTTGCTGGCGTCGCTCTACGGAGCCGGGCTGCTGCTGTCGGCGGACAGTCTGCTGATGGTGTTCTTTGGCCTGGAACTGCTGTCGCTGCCGCTGTACGCGCTGGTGGTGCTGGGTTTCCGGCGCCCGGAGAGCGCCGAGGCCGCATTGAAATACCTGGTGCTGGGGGGTGTGGGCACCGCCGTGCTGCTGATGGGGCTGTCGCTGACGCTGGGCGCGACCGGCGGGCTGACGGTCGCCGACTTCCGCACGGCAATGCACGGGGAGGACTTCCTTGCGCGCGGCGCGGTGGTTCTGGTGATCGCGGCCTTCATGCTCAAGGCGGCGATCGTGCCGTTTCACGCCTGGGCGCCCGATGCCTACGAGGGCGCAAGCGTACCGGCAACGGCGTTCATGGCGACCATCGTCAAGGGCGCGGTGTTGCTGGCGCTGGTGCGGTTGTTCGGGGAAGCGGGCGCCGCAACGGAACTGCTGGCAGTCATCGTCGCGCTTTCGCTGCTGTCGATCGTCTGGGGCAATCTGGCGGCGATGCGCCAGGAAGGCTTCAGGCGGCTGATCGCCTACTCGTCGATCGCCCACGCCGGCTATCTCTTTCTCGCATTGCTGGGTCCGGCCGAGGCGCGCTTCGAGACGGTGGCGTTCTACGTGATCGTCTACGGCCTGACCAACGTGCTGGCTCTCGCGTGCCTGCCGAGAGGGGAAGACTGGCTTCGCGACCGGCTGGACAGCCTGAAGGGGCTGTATCCCCGGGATCCGCGTGCCGCGATCCTGATCGCGGTGGCGATGCTCTCGCTTGCGGGAATCCCGCCATTCCCGGGCTTCGTCGCGAAGTTCCTGGTCTTCCGTACGGTGATGGAATCCGGTCTGGTGGCCGTGGCGGTGGTGGGCCTGGTCGCGAGCTATATCGGGATCTACCTGTATCTCCGGGTGATCCGTTACATGTTCATGAGTCCTGCCGCGGTCGATTCGCGCACGCAGCCGACGGCAGGCTTTGCGGCGACCGCCGCGTTGCTGACGCTGGCAGCGGTGCTGCTGGTCGGTGTCTTCCCCGGCGTGGTGCTCGGCTGGCTGTAGGAGGCCACCCTCTGGCCGATATTCCCCGGCGCCGGAATCTGCGAGAGGAGAGGACTCGCTGCCTAAATCGCATGGCTTGGGGCCACCCCGAAGGATGACAAGTCCAGCCACGGATACACACGGATCAACACGGATCGGGCTTCAATCAAAAAAGAGCCGTGTCCATCCGTGGCTCTGGTTTCACGTTAACAGTCTTCAGCTTGCGGCTTGGCGCGTGTCTTCCCCGAAGCGATCCTCGAGATACCGGATGATGTCCCCGGATTCGTACATCCATTCGACGCTGCCGTCGGGCCGGGGAATGCGCAGGCACGGGACCTGCGCCTTGCCGCCGCCCGCGATCAGCGCGTCGCGGTGTTCGCCTGCATGCTGGGCGTTGCGCAACTCGATGTTCAATGCCAGGCGCTTCATCGCGCGGCGCACCTTCACGCAGAAGGGGCACGCGGGGAACTGGTAGAGAGCGAGTTCGCTGGTCTCGGCATCAACCCGGGCCTGGTGAGCCGGGTCGCGTTCGATGCTTTTCGGTGTGGTCAACTTGTCTCCCAGCAGGAGGAAGGGGGTGAGGACCGCCCGCAGCGTGCGGAAGAAATACCGGATAAGGATTCGCATGGCCGCAGAGAATGCCACGTCGGGCCAGCGTCATCCAGTGGTGAACCGGTATCGCGGCGTGGCCCGGCGGGAACGGCGTTCACTGCGTCAGGCGGGCCACCCGGTCCGGCTCGCAATTGAGGTATGCCGAGGAGGCAAGCCACTCGGGATCCGGATAGAAGGTGAACAGAAACTGTCCGTCCTTCAGACTGTCGACGACCTTCTCCGCGATATCGGGACGCACCGCGGGGCAGCCATGGCTCCGCCCGATGCGGCCCTGGCGCTCGATCCAGGTTGGGTCCACGTAGTCCGCGGCATGGATCACGATCGCCCGTTCGCGGGCCCGGTCGTTCACGCCCGGCTCGAGGCCGTCCATGCGCAGCGAATAGCCGTGTCGTCCGAAATAGCTCTCCTCCGTGCGGAACAGACCAATGCTTGACTGGTGACTGCCGACAATGTTGGAGAATCGATTGGCGTAGTTATCGCCCGAGTTCTGTCCGTGGGCAACGAAATCCTCGAGCAGCAACCGCTTCTTCTGCAGATCGAAGATCCACAGACGACGTTCCGACGAGGGAAGCGAAAAATCGATCACCGCGAGCCGGTCGCCTGAATCCACACCGTTGTTCACCGCACACTTCATCGCGGAGACCGCCTTCTTCAGCACCTCCGGTCTTGCCGCCGGGGCCTCTCCGGAGAGCGCGTAAACAAGCTTCTGCACCCGTGAGTCGTCCGACGCAAGCGCCGGGGAGGCAACGAGGCCCATGCTCAACAGGACGAGGAACAGCCTTTGTAACGTGATCACTTGCTTCGGTTCTCCCTGTTCGTTTGGTTCATGCGGCGCGCCGCTGGCGATGTCCGTGACCAGGTGGTGCCTCGCGGGCGGAACGGGCCGCTGCGCGATGCGGTCCACCGTTCAGGAATTCGTGTATCTCCACCTGGCCGGGCGTGCTGGCGGCAAAGCCCCAGGCGCCGGTCAAAAAATCGCGTTAGTCTAACATCCTGGTTGGGGGAGAAAAATCGATTGACCGGATTCAGGTATCCATTGCTGCTGGCCTTTCTGCTGTTCCCGTTGCTGGCGCCGGCGACGGAAACCGGCCACGCGGAAACCCGACAACACATCGAGGCAGCGCTGGTGCACGCCGGGGTGGAGGGGGGTTTGACGCGCACCAGCAACGCGCTGGCCTGGTTTTACGCGGAGCGCGGGCATGCCCCTGCCTGGGATCGCGGCGGCCGGCTGCGTGGGCTGCTCGAGGCGCTGGAGGGCCTCGCGCACGACGGTCTGGATCCGGAACATTACCGGCTGTCGGAACTGCGGGCCCGGGTTGCCGAGACGGGCAATGGGCCGGCGGAGATCGCGTGCACTGACCTGATGGCCACCGAGGCCTATCTGGCCGCATTGCTCGATCTCGCGCTGGGACGACTCGATCCGGATGCGGTCGAGCGGATCTGGCACCGGGGTGGCGATCGGACAGCAGAACGCCTGCGCGCGGTGATGCTGGCGGGCGGCATGCTGGACGACATCGAGGGGGTCTTCAACCGGGTCCGGCCGTCCACCCGGCAATACCGGGGCCTGCGGGCGGGCTACGCCCGGATGCTGGAGCGGGCGCGTACCGAGGACTGGCCCCGGGTGCCGTCCGGGCCGCTGATGCGCGAAGGGGATGCCGACCCGCGAGTGCCCCTGCTGCGTGCGCGCCTGCAACGCCGGCCTCACACGGACCTTTCGGCTCCCGACAATGAAAACCTGATGGATGCGGATCTGGCAGCCGCGGTAAAGGCCTTCCAGCAGCAGCATGGGCTCGCAACGGACGGCATCGTGGGTCCCGAGACCCTGGCGGCACTGAATGTCCCCGCGGTTCAGCGGCTCGAGCAGCTCCGTGTGAACCTTGAGCGCGTTCGCTGGCTTGCGCCCAAATGGCCGGAGACCGGCGTCGTCGTCGATATCGCCGGTGCGCGGGTGGAGTACTGGCGGGAAGCCGAGGTCGTCTGGGAGGCCCGGACCCAGGTCGGTCGGCCGTCCCGGTCCACTCCGCGTCTGAAGTCGGAAGTGACGCACCTGACCTTCCATCCGTCCTGGACCGTACCGCCGACCATCCTGCGCGAGGACATGCTGCCGAGGATCCGCGAGGATATTGGCTACCTGGAGCGGAACCGGATTACCGTACTCGATCGTTCCGGGACCGAGCTGGACCCCGGCGAGGTGGAATGGGACCAGCCGGGTGACATCATGCTGCGCCAGGCGCCCGGCCCGGGTAACCCCCTCGGCAGGATCGCGATCCGCTTTCCCAATCCGTTCCTGGTCTACCTGCACGACACGCCCAGCAAGGAGATCTTCGAGCGTGCCCGACGGGCAGTGAGTTCCGGGTGCGTGCGTGTGGAGCACCCGGTGGCGCTGGCCAGGTTGCTGATCGACGACGGCAGCGACGCCGGTGCGGACGAAGTCGGGCGGCTCCTGGACGAGGGGGAAACGTCCAATTTTTACCTCGCGCGCCCGGTCCCGATCCTCCTGGGTTACTGGACCGCTGACGTGGCCGCGGACGGGAGTCTGCTTTTCCGACCGGATATTTACGACCGTGACGGGCGTGTCGCCCGGGCGCTCGCTGAGCAGCCGCTGACGGCGCGTTCGCCGTTCCAATGCACCAATGCGGGCGATCCATCCTGAACCTGCGCGCGGGAATGTTGCACTTTGGCCTCTCCCGCTTGCGGACAAGGTGCCCAGGGGCCGGGGACAGATTTGCAAATCTGTCCCCGGGGCGCCGGGAGCGGCTCTAACCGCCGTAGGCGGCCCCGAAGGGCGGAGGGCAGGATGCCCGGAGTAACGGGGCCGGGGGTGAGGGCCGGGACTGACGCCGCACCCCCACCCCAACCTTCCCCCGCAAGCGGGGGAGGGCGACTTTCATCGTCGGGGTAGCAATGGGCCATGACCGTTAGCGAGGAGAGGGATCATGTTTGGTGAAAGCTACAGCCTGTTCCGTGTGCTGGGATTCGAGATCCGGGCGAACGTGACCTGGCTCTTCCTTGCGCTTCTGGTCACCTGGTCGCTCGCGGCCGGGTTCTTCCCTTTTGTCTATCCGGACCTTGCGCCGTTCACCTACTGGATGATGGCGCTGGTCGGAATGTTCGGGCTCTTCTTTTCGTTGCTGTTTCACGAACTGAGCCACTCGGTGGTCGCGCGCGCCCACGGCCTTCCGGTCCGGCGGATCACGCTGTTCCTTTTCGGCGGGGCGGCGGAGATGGAGTCGGAACCGAAGGAGCCGCGGATCGAATTCTGGATGGCCATCGCCGGGCCGATCGCCAGCGTGGTGCTCGGCGTCGCGTTCTACCTGCTCGCGGTGGCGATGGCGGCGGTGGGCTTTCCGGAGCACGTCGCGGGCGTCGCCCGCTACCTCGGCTTCATCAACATGCTGCTGGCAATCTTCAACATGGTGCCCGGGTTTCCGCTGGACGGGGGAAGGGTCCTGCGGGCAGCGCTATGGCAGTTCAAGGGTGACATCCGCTGGGCCACGCGCTGGGCCACGCGGATGGGGCAGGGCTTCGGACTGTTGCTGGTGGCGCTCGGCTTGGCGAACTTCATCGCCGGCAATTTCGTCGGCGGCATGTGGTGGTTCCTGATCGGGCTGTTCGTGCAAGCGGCGGCGACCGCGAGCTATCAGCAGCTACTCACGCAGCAGGCACTGGCCGGACGTACCGTACGCCGGTTCATGACCGCCGATCCGGTGACCGTGCCTGCCGATGCCACCGTCGAGGAGTTCGTGGACGATTACCTTTACCACCACAACTTCGATCGGTTCCCGGTGGTCCGCGGCGAGCGGCTCGTCGGCAGCATCGGCCTGTCGGAGGTCCGCGACGTGCCGCGTGACGAGCGGAACCGGACCCGGGTCGGGGACGCATGCGAGGAACGGGTTAAGGAAAACACGATCGAGGCCGATATGAAAGCCGATGAGGCGCTGAACCGGATGCAGCAGTCACGCACCGGACGCCTGATGGTGACCGAGGGGGACCGTCTGGTGGGGATGCTGGTCCTGAAGGACCTTCTTCGCTACCTGGACGTCCGGTCCGAACTGGAATCGGACTGAGAAGCGGGCGCTTCGCCGCGATCGCATGCGGTGGCCAGCGCCAGGCCCGCTGAGGCGCGTGCGGGGGACTTGGCCTACCATCGTGCCTACAGCCGTTGATGAAGGGGCAACATTGTGAAGGTATCCGTGATTGTCACGCTGCTCGGACCGGACCGACCCGGACTGGTGAGCATGGTTTCGGCGCGCGCGACCGCGGCCGGAGCCAACTGGATGGAGAGCCGGATGGCACAGCTGGCCGGCCAGTTCGCCGGGCTGGTACGGCTCGAGGTGGACAGCGAGGCGGCCGCAGCCCTGGAGTCCGTCCTTCGGGAACTCGAGGCGGAGAACCTCCACGTGACCGTCGAACGGGGCCGGGATGCTGCGGTGGACAGACTGCACCGGGTGCAGCTCGATCTCGTCGGTCATGACCATCCCGGGATCGTGCAGGAGATCTCCGGCGTGCTGGCCCGCCACGGCATCAGCATCGAGGAGCTGGAGACCGGGTGCGAGCCCGCGTCGATGACCGGCGAACTCCTGTTCCGGGCCTATGCGGAACTCGGCGTGCCGGCCGATACGGATCTGCACGCCGTACAGGACGATCTCGAGGCGCTGGCGAATGCCCTGATGGTTGACCTCGAACTGCACGACGCCGGTTCGGGGCCCGCCACCGGCGGCACTGCGATGCGCTGAATCGGACGGGGGAGACCGGGGTTTGCTGGAACACGCGGAAAAAGACGACTGGAGGCGAAAGTATCTGAGCAGCCTCGAGACGCTGGAGTCCCGGCAACAGCACTGGGCGCAGACCGAAGCCCTGCTGCGCCAGGGTCTGAGCCGGCTTTCGCTGGCGGCCGACGGGGTCGACCCCGAGCTTGATCGCCACCTCGACGAATTGCGCAGGCTGCTGCGCGCCGCAACGGAGAGTGACAGCCTGCGCGGACCGCTGGTAAGCATTTCCGAGGTGGTCCGTCAACTCGACGACCGACGCGCCGAGACGCCACGCAACGGTCAGGGTGGCTCCGGACTGCTGGGGCGGCTGCTGGGAAGAGGCGCGAACTCGGAGGCGCGTGCGGAGGAGGTCCAGGCACGGAGACTGCAGATTGCGAAGAATCTGCTTCAGGAGCTTGCCGAGGATCTGCTGGGCCAGGACGCCGCGGCCGATCTGGTGCAGCGGATCGGACGGGCCGACAGCGAAGTCCAGGTCTACAACCTCGGTCACGAGCTGGTCACGCGGTTGCAACCGGTGGTGCGTGGGGTTGGTGGCGCTTCGGCGGGTGTCGGCGCTCAGCCGCACGAGGTGCTGCTGCGGCTGCTCGAACACATCGAGGTGCCGGCCGAGCTCGGTAGCCGGTACGAGGACATTCGGCAAATGCTGCTCGGGGCCGCTGCAGCGGATCACACCGAAGAGGCGCTGATGGCGATCGCGGACCTGGTCGCGGATATCCGGGGCAGGGCGCATCGGGACCGGGCGGAGATCGAGTCTTTCCTGAAACAGATGGCGGAGCGGCTTGGAGAGATCGATTCCGCCTTCCAGGAGAACATCGAGCGCCAGCGGGAGGGCTTCGAGGAAGGCCGGGAGTTCGGCAGGAACGTCGACAGGGAGGTGAAGGGGATCGAGGAATCCGTGAACCGGTCACAGGACCTCGAGTCGCTGAAGGGTGCGCTGCGCCAGCGCCTGGACGGGATACGCGCACACGTGCGGCAGCGCCGCGAGGCCGAGGAACAGCGCATCTCCGAGGCGGAGCATCAGGTGGAGCGTCTGAACGAACGCCTGCAGAGCGTGCAGCACGAATCGGACGAGTTGCGGCGACGGCTGAAGGAGGAACGCGATCTCGCGCTGGTGGATCCGCTCACAGGCATCGCCAACCGCTTCGCCTACAACGAGCGGCTGCAGCTGGAGGTCGCCCGCTGGAAGCGCTACGGGTCGCCGCTGACGATGGCGGTCTGGGATATCGACCGCTTCAAGAGCGTGAACGACCGCTACGGGCACCAGGCGGGCGACAAGGCGCTGGCGCTGATTGCCCAGCTGCTCCGGAAAAACATCCGCGAGACGGACTTCGTTGCCCGGTACGGCGGCGAAGAGTTCGTGCTGCTGCTGCCCGAGACTGCGCTCCCGGAGGGCGTCGCGGCCGCCGAGCACATCCGCAGCGCCGTCATGGAATCCGGCTTCCACTACGCGGACGAGCCGGTGCCAATCACCATCTCGTGCGGGATCAGCGAGTTTCGCACGGGAGACACCCCGCAGGAGGTCTTCGGCCGTGCAGACGCCGCGCTCTATCGCGCCAAGGCCCAGGGGCGCAACCGCTGCGTCACCGACTGAATCCGAAGACGCCGGCGGGGGAGGTGGGGGACCGGGACAGATTTGAAATCTGTCCCGGCACGCGGATTGTCCCGGGGGGCTGATTTCGAGCGGCTCCGGTTGACGTCCGTTCCCGGCCACCCTTACGGTTAAGCGACTATCGAGCCGAACTTCGCACCCTCCGACCCCAAGGACCTGACCCATGAGTGAACCCATCAACGCCGAGGCGCTGGACCAGCTCTTCTTCGAGGCTCGCACGCACAACGAATGGCAGGATCGGCCGGTCAGCGACGAGCTGCTCAGGGAACTCTTCGACACCCTGCGCTGGGCACCGACCAGCGCCAACTGCAGCCCTGCGAGGATCGTCTTCGTGAAGAGCCCCGAGGCCAAGGCGCGGCTGTTGCCCGCGCTGATCGAGGGCAATGTCGAGAAGACGCGCACGGCACCGGTAACCGCGGTCATCGGCCACGATCTCGAATTCCACGAGCACCTCCCGCATCTGTTTCCGCACACCGACGCGCGGTCGTGGTTCGTGGGCAACCAGCCGCTGATCGAGGAGACCGCCTTCCGCAACGGCAGCCTGCAGGGGGCCTACCTGATCATGGCCGCCCGCGCCCTCGGTCTGGACTGCGGGCCGATGTCGGGCTTCGACCCCGACAAGGTGAACGCGGCCTTCTTTCCGGACAGCAGCGTCCGCGTGAATTTCCTCTGCAACCTCGGCTACGGCCGTCCCGAGGCCCTGTTCCCGCGCAGCCCGCGCTTCGGCTTCGAAGACGTTTGCCGGATCGAATAACGCCGTAGGGACGGTACGGATTTGCAATCCGTCCCGATCGGTTGGGGGATCGTGGAAGCGGCTTCCAGCCGCGATGGCGCATTGCGCCGGTTACCCCAAAGCCATCGCGGCCGAGAGCGAATTCTCTATTTGAGCGCGAATCCGTATGATCCAAATCTGATATCTTCGCGGTGCATTATTACCGTCACTGTGCCAGACCGCGGACCTTCCCCTAGTGTCCTGTCACACGTCTAATGGCGTGTTCAGAGCCCCCGAGCGGCGCCAGGGCCAGGCGCAGCGCGCAGCGCAATGGCCACTCCATTGTCAAGCGCTGCAACGCCGCACTGGCGTCGCTCGGGGGCTCCCTTCGGGCGAGGCGAGACGCGGCCATCTGCGGCGTTACTTGCCCTTGAGGTAGGATGGCTACCCCGGCGGGCAAGTACCTTGCAGCTGACCGCTTCTCGCCTCGCTGAAGACGCCATTAGACGTGTGACAGGACACCAGTGACCACTGCCATGACTCCCCTGCGCCAGCGCCTTGTTGCGGAGGCCGTGCGCCTGGAGGAAGACCGACTCGGCCGTATTCTGGACGATCCGGTGGCGGACGCGAGGGCTCGCGAGGCCGGCGGCGACTTCGAGCAGCGCGTGGTGCGGCGTGCGGCGGAGACCGCAGCCGGACGCCGCTTTGCGGAGACGCTCGAGGGCCTGATCCAGGTCCGGTTCTGGCTGGTGCTGCTCGCGGCCGGGCTGGCGCTGCTCGCCGGGATCGGCGCGGCGGCCGCGGTCTTCGGTCAGGATGCAACGGTCAACATCGGCTGGGCGCTCGCGGCGCTGCTGGGCCTGCAACTGCTGATGCTGCTGCTCTGGATCCTGTTCACGGTTTATCGGCCCAGGGGCGGGGGCGGGGCGCTTGGCCGGGGCGCGATGGCGGCCGCCCACGGGATCGGGCGGCGTCTCTCGCGGCGTCCCGACGCCGCCGTGGTGCTTTCCGCGAGTCTCGGTCTGCTGCGCCGGGGCGGTCTGGGCCGCTGGACCGCGAGCGCCCTCACGCACGGGCTTTGGGCCACGTTCTGTCTCGGGGCACTGCTGGGCTCCTTGTTTGCGCTCAGCGTGCGGCAATACGAGTTCGTCTGGGGCACGACCCTGCTGACCGAGGAGAGCTTCGTCGCGATGGTGGGTCTGCTCGGCGCGCCGGCGCAGTGGCTGGGCTGGCCGGTTCCGGACGAGCCGGTGGTGCGCGCCAGCCGCATCGGTCTCGACGGAGCCGTTGGGCGCGAATTGTGGTCCGGGCTGCTGCTGGCCTCCCTGTTCCTGTACGGGTTGCTCCCACGAACCGTACTGGCGGGACTCAGCCTGCTGCTCGCGCGGCATTCGGCCCGCCGCCTGCGGCTCGACACCGGTCTTCCGGGCTATGCCCGGCTGTCCGACCGCTTGAGTCCCCGTGCACGTTCGATCGGTGTCGTCGATCCGGACCGCGCACGGCAGGACGGTCCGCATGGGCCCCCGCGCGGGCGGCCGGCACCGGTGACGGGTCCGGTGCTGCTGATCGGGCTCGAACTGGAGCGGAGCACCCAGGACTGGCCGCCGCGTCTCGCGGGCGTGGACTGGGTCCCGCTGGGCCGCGCCGATGACCGCGCACAACGGCGCGATGTGCTCGCGGCATTGCGCGCGCGTTCCGAGCCCGCGGGCGTGGTGCTGGTGGTCTGCTCGCTGGCCCGGACACCGGATCGCGGCGCCGAACGTTTTTTTGCCAGCCTCCGCGAACAGACTCATGCACCGGTGTGGGCCGTGCTCGACGAGGGCCATCGTCTGACCGCCCGCGGTGGGCCGCGCGCGGCGCGCGTGCAACAGTGGCAGGACGCCGGCACGCGCGCCGGTCTCGACTACGTGCTCGAGGCCGAGCTCGACGATGCCGCGCACCCGGGCACGCAGGAACTGGCGGAACTGCTGCCCCCCGGGAGCACAGCGGCATGAGCGGCGTGCTTCGGGTCGTGGTGGGGGGGCATACCAACACGGGCAAGACCTCGCTGCTGCGCACCCTTACCCGCGACGAGCGCTTCGGCGAGGTGTCGGACGAACCGGCGACGACCCGGCGGGTGGAAGGCATCCAGCTGCTGCTGTCGGACGGGGAGCCCGTGGTGGTGTTGCTGGATACGCCGGGTCTGGAAGACCCGGACGGTGTGCTGGACGCACTGGATGCCTTCGCCGGCACCGAGCGCTTTAATGCGCCGGAGCGGGTTCGCAGCTTCCTCGAATCGTCCGAGGCCGCGACGCACTACGAGCAGGAGGCGAAGGTCCTGCGCCAGATGCTGGAGGGGGACGCGGCGATCTACGTGATCGACTGCCGGGAACCGGTGCTGGGCAAATACCGCGAAGAGCTCACGATCCTGACCCACTGCGCGATCCCGGTGCTGCCGGTGCTGAACTTCGTTGCAAGCCCCGCCAGCCGTGAGGCAGAGTGGCGCGAGCAGCTGGCCCGACTGAACCTGCACGCGGTGGTCGCCTTCGATACCGTGGTCTTCGACGAAGCGGGCGAGCGCCGGCTGTACGAAAAGTTGCGCACCCTGCTCGATGCCTTCGACGAGTCCCTGCAGCGGCTGATCGAGGACCGGCGGCAGCAGGGCGAGTGGCTGCGCCGCGCCGCTGCAGAATACCTCGCGGAACTGCTGATCGACACCGCGGGGTGCCTGCGAGTGATCCCCGCCGACCTCGAACCCGCGAAGATGCGCGAAATGATCCTGCGCAACCAGGATGCGGTCCGGCAGCGCGAGCAGCGCACCGTCGACGGGCTGTTGCGACTGTTCCGGTTCAGCCGGCGGCACTACGAGCACGAGCAACTGCCGCTGGTCAACGGTTCCTGGGGCATGGATCTCTTCAACCCGGACGCGCTGAAACACTACGGCGTGCGCATGGGCGGAGGGGCCGCGGCCGGGGCGGCCGCCGGGGCGACGCTGGACGCGGCCACGCTCGGAGCGACGCTGGGCGTGGGGACCGTGACCGGCACCGCGATCGGCGCGCTGCTCGGCACCTCCATTCCGCTGCGGCAACGGATCTGGGGGCGACTGCACGGACTCTCGGAGTGGCGGGTCTCGGACGAGACCCTGCGCCTGCTGATGCTTCGGCAGATGACCCTGATCCGGGCGCTGCTGCAGCGTGGTCACGCGGCGCAGGTGCCGCTGGCGACCGGGGACTCGGCCGAGGCGCGCTGGGCCCGGGAACCCCTGCCGGCGCCCGTGCGCGAGGCGCGCCTGAAACCCCGCTGGTCGCGCCTCAACCCGGAGCTCTTCGATCCCGCGCGCGGCGATCGCCAGGTCGCGGTGCAACGCCTTGCAGAGGAGATCCTGAAGACACTGGCCGTGGATGCGGGTGCCGGAACCGCAGACCCCGCGCGAGCGGCTGCGCTGCTCAAGCGCTGAACCGCCGCCGCGGTTCTTCATTTTGGCTGCCGAGCCCCGTCGGGCCGGGTCGCACCAGGCGCGGCAGACGGGGTGGTCAGGTTTCTGAGAACTTGTCCGCGGAGGTCCCGCGACGGTTCTCGCGGAGCGCCTTCACGCGCTCCAGTCCCTTGGTGCGCTGAGCGTGCACCACCTCGAGCTTGCCCTCGAGTTCCCTGCGCTCCTCGTCGTCCGGGTCTGCGTCGAGCTTTTCCCGGAGCCGCTGTTCCTTCTTCTTCAGCTTCTTCAGCACTTCCCGGATGTGCTCGAGTTCCTCGCGCTGGGTGCCTCGGTCCTTGTTCATGAAGTCGGCCAGCCGGGCCAGCAGCTTCTTTGTCTTCATGGGGTCGTTTCTCCGGGGGCGTCCGCGGTGGGTTTCGAGCCGCGGGCGATGCGCTCGATGTCACCTTCGTCGAGCGCCAGCCGCTCGTCGGCGATGCGGTCGCCCGGTTCGTCGGACTGCAGCAGTACGCGGCTGGCGTCAATCAGTTTCTCGCCGATCTCGTGGGCATAGGCCTCGTCGTTCATCAGCGAGGTCGCGATCTGCGGCGGGAGCTGGCGATCGCGGATCATCCGGTTGATGCTGTTCATGCGTTCCATACTGGACCGTTCGAGTCCCAGTCTGAGCGAATCAAGCGACAAGCTGGTTACGGCTCCCGGCTCCTCGGTGCGCAGCTGACCGATCTCGCGGAGCAGCCTGGCGATTTGCACCCGTATGCCGTCGTAGTGCTCGCGTACCGATGGACTGGGCGAGACACCGTAGCGGGAGAGGTTCTTGTGCAGGTGCTTGGTGGCCTTTACGGCCTCAACGATCGCGCGGCTGGCCTGCTGCAGGTCATACAGCCGCTCGGTCCATTGCTCGCTGATCTCGCGCGCGTGCACCTCGCCGATGAAGCCGACGATCGCGCTGTGCAGGCTCTTGATCTTCGTCTCGTAGATGTCGTCGACGTCCAGCGGCATGATCCGCCGAGTCTGCCGCACCGCCTGCGAGAGCGATGCGTCGGAGTCGATCACCCGCCGGCGGAGGCTCATGCCGTGGGCGATGAGCCCGTGGGCGTTGTCGTAGAGGTGCGCCACCTCATTGCGTACCGCGGTGACCGCGGTGGCGGGTGTCTTCAGCGATTCCGGAAACAGGAACCGCGGCTGTTCGGCGGGTGGCGGCGCAAAGTGGACGTAGCGGATCAGCAGTCGCTCCAGCGGGCGTACGAACGGAGCGAGCAGCACCACGCCGAGCAGGTTGAACAGGGTGTGGAACAGCGCGAGCTTCAGGAGGAAATCGTCCTCGGCGATGCCCACCCAGCCGCTGATCTGATCCACCGCCCAGGCCATCTGCCCGATCAGGGCAACCGCCACCGCCGCGGTCATCACGTTGAACAGCACGTGGGCGACCGCGAGCCGTTTCCCGCCCAGGTTGGCGGTCAGACCGCCCAGCGCAGTAGTGAAGGCGCTCCCGAGGTTGGCGCCGATCGCCAGCGCCAGTGCGTTTTCGTAGGTCACCTGGCCGGCCGCCAGCGCGGTGATGATCACCAGCAGGGTTGCGTGGCTTGACTGCATGATCACGGTGACGGCCATGCCGATCGCGGTGAACAGCAGCAGCCCGGGCAGTCCCGGCACCGCGTAGGCGGCGAGGTCGAAGCCTTCCTGTACGGCGTCGAAGCCTTCCTTCATGTAGTGGATGCCAAGGAACAGGAAGCCGATGCCCATCAGCAGATAACCCACACCCTTCAGCGCGCGGCTGCGGTTGAGCAGCAGGATCACGCCGAAGACCAGCATCGGCATCGCGTAGGCCGCGATGTCCACGCGCAGGCCGAGGCCTGCAATCAGCCAGGCGCCGGTGGTGGTGCCGAGGTTCGCGCCCATGATGATCCCGATGCCCGCGGCGAGGGTGATCATTTCGGCGCTGACGAAGGAGATGGTCACGAGCGACACCAGCGTGCTCGACTGCATCAGGGTGGTGCTGGCGATCCCGAAGCCGATGCTCTTCCAGAGGCGGTCGGTGGAGCGGCGCAGGGCCGTTTCCAGCGCCCCGCCCATGAAGGCCTTGAACCCGTTTTCGAGCGAGATCATGCCGAACAGGAACAGTGCGACCCCCGCGGCGATCTCCTTCAGGTCGGGGCTGGCCCAGAGGCCGTAGCCCAGCACCAGGAACACGGCTATCAGCAGGATCCGCTGCACGGGCTAGGGATGTCGCTCGGAGGCTGTTGCGGTACTGTCTGGCAGTTGCCGCAGGAACGCGAGCACCTCGGCCCGGCTGCCAAAGAACAGCGGTTCGCCGATATCGCCCTGGCGCCGAAGCGCGTGGTCGTACTGGGGGTCGTAGTACTCCGCGAGCAGCGCCGCGATCCAGCCCCGGTGGGCTTCGGCCGAGGCGGTCCGCGCCTGCGTGTCGAGCGCCGTTTGCATCATCGAGCGCAGTTCCCGGTGCCGCGCGCCCCCGAGCCGGTTGCGGATGCGGTCCAGCGAGGCGAGCAATTCGGCGCCGAGCCGGCTCAGGGCCTGTTCGGCGCCATGGCGCTCGGCGTATTCGACCAGGGGGTGCAGCACGTAGTCCTCGATGGTGACCTGCACGCGGCTGTCGAGCGGTTCCTCGATGAGGACCCTGGGTGCCGCCTTCATGCGCCGGTGGAGTGTGGGTGGTATCAACCGGTGCCCCACCAGCTTGCTCTCGTCCTCCAGCACCACCGGGGCGGGTCCGTTTGCCTCCTGTCGTGCCTGCACGCGCAGGAGCTGGATCGCCAGCGCGTTCTCGAAGTCGATCTGGGTCGGCTGTCCACCCGGGCGTCGCCCGAATGCCGAGCCCCGATGCCGCGCGAGTGCCTCCAGGTCCACGGCGTTATCCAGTCCTTCGATCACGCGCGTCTTGCCGGTGCCGCTGCGGCCGGAGACCAGAACCAGCGGCAGTGGCGTCGCGGTCTCCTCGAGGGTCTCCAGCAGGAAGCGGCGCATCGCCTTGTAGCCGCCCCGGATGCGCGGGATCGGGCGCCCGGCCTCGGCCAGCCACTCCTGCACGAGGCCCGAGCGCATGCCGCCGCGGAAGCAGTAGAGCTGCCCGTGCGGGTGGTGCTCGCACCATTGAAGCCAGCCCTGCAGGCGGGCCTCCCGCGTCTCGCCGGCGACCAGCCGGTGGCCGAGCTCGATCGCGGCGGGCTGCCCGTGCTCGGTGTAGCGCAGGCCGACGTCGTGGCGCTCGGTGTCGGTCAGCAACGGAAGGTTGTCGGCATTCGGAAAGGCGCCCTGGGCAAACTCCACCGGCGCACGGACGTCCAGCAGCGGGATGTCATGCAGGAAGAGTTCGCGGTAATGGCTGTTCAGCGGTAATGTCATGACGGCTCGTCGCAAAGCTTATGATGCCGCCGCCGATAACGCCACCGTTCCGTACAAACCCGCAAGCCATACCAACCTGCAGGGCGGGCCAGGCGCAGCGAGCTCACTATCCCGGAGGCCTTCAGTCGCAGGTTCCGACCGACCCGGTCGCGCAGATCCTTCCGTCGATCCACACCGCCCGATCGAGGATGGCGCCCTCGAGTGCCGCGCCTTCGATGCTGGCCCCGGTCAGATTCACGAAGCTCAGGTCCGCCGTGTCCAGGCGGGCGCCGGTCAGCACTGCGTTCTGCATTGACGCCCCGGTGATCCTGGCCCGACGCAGATCGGCGCGTTCCAGACGCGCGCGCTGCAGATCGGCGTAGCTCAGGTCCGCCTCGACCAGCCGGGCACCCTCGAGGCTCGAGCCGAGGAGATCGGTATTGCGCAGCAGGGCGCGGCTGAGGTCGACCCCGCTCAGATCGAGTCCTGGCATGCGGCAGTAGCTCCAGTTCACCTCCGGGGCCGGTGGCAGGTGACAGGCCGGTGGTGACGGAGGCTCGCCCCGGTCGGTGGCCCAGAAGAACAGCAGTACGGCCACCAGCGTTGCGGAGGCGGCGATGATCCACGGGGTGGGGCCCCGCGTGGCGGCGTCCAGCGTGGCTGCCGGTCGGGTCAGCCATTGCGCCCGTTTCCGGCGGTGGCTGAGGATTTCCGGCGGCTCCGGCCGACGCCGGTCGGGTCCGCGCCGCTCGGCAATGCTGGCCGGGGACGCAACACCCGCGCGCCGGTCGCGAATACGCTCGTCCTCGCGCAGTCTGGCCTGCAGCAGACGTTCCCGGCCCTCGGGCGTATCGAGGTTCCTGAGTTCGTCCGGAATGAGCTGGGGGTGTTCGTGGATCGGTCGCCAGGTCTCGCGGTCCAGGCTGATCTCGTCTTCCGGCGTCAGGCGGCCGATGATCAGGAAACGGGAGATCAACCCGGCCGGATGCGGGCCGCAAACCTCGCCGTTGCGGCGGGTAAACCACAGAGCCTGTCCGCTGTCCTCGTCCATTGTGCCGGGATCCGCCCCCTCGTCGAATGTCAGCCCAGATTAGTGGGCCCGCTGCGCTCGGCCCACCCTGCCGGTTCCCGAGGCGCACGCCGGATTGGACCACTTTAACACTGCTGGACCCAAGGGCCTGTGAACTGATCTAGTATCTCGGGGATGGAAAACCGCCCCGATGCGATCAGGGGCGCTTTGCAGAGGAGAGAGCCATGGGTGGCATTGTCGTGGGTGTTGACGGGTCTGGCGGGTCGCGCAAGGCGCTTGAGTGGGCGCTTGCGGAAGGTAAGCTGCGAGGCTGCGAGGTGCGCGCCTGCTATGTTCTCGACCGCCGTTACGTGGAGCCGGAATGGGCGTCGCTGATGACGCCCCCGATCGAGGAACTGCGCAGGGAGGCGGCAGGCCGCCTGGCGAAGATCGTCGATGATGCGGTGGACGGCGAGGACATCCGGCAGGAGGTGCTGGTCCCCGAGGGGCAGGGGTCTGCGAAGACCTTGCTGGACGCGGCTGGGGAAGCGGATCTGCTGGTGGTTGGGTCGCGCGGCCATGGAGGCTTCCAGGGGCTGCTGCTGGGCTCGGTGAGCCAGCAGGTGCTGCATCACGCGCCGTGTCCGGTGGTGGTGGTGCCGGGCGGGTAGGGGCGGTTTTGCCGCAGGCGGGCACGAAGGG
>PWRV01000090.1 GCA_003563455.1 Thioalkalivibrio sp. | reverse complement strand
GGTGGTGCGCGTGTTTGATCATCGCGACCTCGAGGCCGCGCGTTCTCAACACCGGCAGCAGACGGGTCAGCAGCGTGGTCTTGCCGGCCCCGCTCCAGGCGGCAAAACCCAGGAGCGGGATCGAATGTTCGTGGGTGTCGCTGTTCATCTCGGCGTCCGGTTCCGGTTCCGATCGTTTCGGAGTGCGCGCCCGTGCGAGGATAACCGAGCGGGACCGGGATGACACCCGACAACCGTTGCGGTGATCCGGCACCCCGACCGTCCCCGGGATTCAGGGAAACCCGGGCAGCGGGCGGTTGTCCACCGTGCAGGGGAAAGCGCGCACTGCGCGGTCCCCGCGTGTAGGATGGGATCCGGGCCGGCTGTCCCGGCGGCCTTCCGCCACGGGCGCTCTCCGCCCTTTGGGGGTGCCCGGCCCGGCGCCATCACAGCCTGAACCCTCTTGGGATACGAGCATGCGTCTTCAGTCGATCAGATCCTGGTTCCGTTTGGCCCTCTGGGTCCTTTTGCTCGCGGCCGGTGCAGGCTGGCTGCTCGCGGCCTCGGGCGACGAGGAACGCGGTCAGGCGATGCTGCTGACAGTCTCCGATGCGATCGGACCGGCCACCGGCGACTACATCATTCGCGGGATTCAGCGGGCGGAGGACGAGGCGTTCGACCTCGTCGTCCTGAAGCTGGATACCCCGGGCGGACTGGATTCGTCAATGCGGGAGATCGTGAAGGCGATACTCGCATCCGACGTCCCCTTCACCACCTACGTGCACCCATCCGGTGGGCGAGCCGCGAGCGCCGGCACCTACATGTTGATAGGCTCGCACGTTGCCGCGATGACACCGGCAACGAACATCGGTTCGGCGACACCGGTGCAGATGGGCGGCGGCTTCCCCGGATTCGACGACGGCGGTGGCCAGCCGACGCGCGAGGACGAGGACGCGGACACGGAGTCCGAAGCGAACGGGGATGCGGAGGCATCCGGAAACGACACGGCCGACGAGGAGGCCGTGGAGGCCAACGACGCCAACGGGGCGACCGAAGACGAGGACGACAAGCGCCGCGGCGAAACCCCGATGGAGCGGAAGGTCCTCGAGGACGCGGTCTCCTACATCCGCGGCCTGGCCGAGCGCTTCGACCGCAACGCCGACTGGGCCGAGGACGCGGTGCGCGAGGGTGTGAACATCGGCGCGAGCGAAGCGCTGGAACTGAACGTGATCGAATTCGTGGCCAGCGACCTCGACGACCTTCTCGGGCAGATGCACGGTCACACGGTCCGTATGCCCTGGGGCGAGCTGGTGCTCGACACCGAGAACATCGAGGTGGTTCGGGTGGACCCCGACTGGCGCACCAACCTGCTTGCGGTGATCACCAGCCCGAATATCGCCTACATTCTGATGCTCGTCGGCATCTACGGTATCATCTTCGAACTCTCCAACCCCGGGGCGATCTACCCGGGTGTCATTGGCGCGATCTCGCTGATACTGGCGTTCTACGCGCTGCAGGTGATGCCGGTGAACTATGCCGGGCTCGCGCTGATTCTGCTCGGCCTGGTGTTCATGGTCGGCGAAGCCTTCCTGCCGAGCTTCGGCATACTGGGCATCGGCGGCCTCGTTGCCTTCATCACGGGCTCAATCATTCTCTGGGACGATCCTGACTTGAACATTTCTCTGCCTCTGGTCTTCGGGACCGCACTCGTGGTCGCTGTCTTCTCCATCTGGGTGCTGGGGCGGCTGGTCCGGCTGCGCAAGGTCAAGCCGACGATCGGACGCGAGGAGATGATCGGCATGGTCGGGGAGGCGCGCGAGGACTTCGATCGCCGCGGCCGGGTCTACGTGCACAGTGAGCTCTGGACCGCCGAGACCACTGCGCCGGTCGAGGACGGACAGAAGGTGCGCGTGGTGGAACTCGATGGCCTGCGCCTGCGTGTCGAACCGCTGTCGGAAGACGCGGATCGGTCCACGGAGAGCCAGTCCTGAGCGAGCGTTCATGGTGATCCTCGGCTGCGCGCCTCGGGTTGTGCGCGGCTCACGACAACGATAAAGCCCGGTCGCGTCCCGCGGCCGGTCAGGGACAACCCAAGTGAAGGAGAAGACGGAATGACCGGTGCCTATCTTTTTCCCCTTGTAATCGTCGTCGCGCTCATCGCGATGGCCATCAAGGTTCTGCGCGAGTACGAGCGGGGCGTGATCTTCTTTCTCGGACGCTTTCAGGCGGTGAAGGGCCCCGGCCTGATCATCGTGATCCCCGGAATCCAGCAGATGGTGAAGGTGGACCTGCGCATCATCACCCTCGATGTGCCAAGCCAGGACGTGATATCCCAGGACAACGTCACGGTGCGGGTCAACGCGGTGCTGTACTTCCGCGTGGTCGACTCCGCGAAATCGGTGATCCAGGTGGAGGACTACTTCGCGGCGACCAGCCAGCTGGCGCAGACCACACTGCGATCGGTACTCGGCAAGCACGATCTCGACGAGATGCTGTCCGAGCGCGACAAGCTGAATGCCGACATTCAGGAGATCCTCGACTCCCAGACCGACGCCTGGGGCATCAAGGTCACCAATGTCGAGATCAAGCACGTCGACCTGAACGAGTCGATGATCCGGGCGATTGCACGCCAGGCCGAGGCCGAACGTGAACGTCGCGCCAAGGTCATCCATGCCGAGGGCGAGGAGCAGGCAGCCGAAAAGCTGGTGGCCGCTGCCAGGATGATCGAGGAGGCACCGACGGCGCTGCAACTGCGGTACCTGCAGACCATGGCGAACATGTCCACCAGCAGCCAGGCCAACCCCATCTTCTTCCCGCTGCCACTGGAACTGACCAAGGTCTTCGAGACCCTGACCGGCAAGGGCGCTGCCGCCTCCAAATCCGGTGGCGGCAACGACTGAGCCGGCGGCCCCGGACACCGGATCCGCGTCAGGCTGCGCGGATCCGGTGCTCGATCGTTTCCTCGACGAGCTCTGGGCAGTCGACGGCCTCGCCCGCCTGACACTCGACGCCTACCGCAGGGATCTGACCGCGCTCTGCCTGTGGCTGCGGACACGTGGATCCGACCTGAGCGATGCCAGCCGCTCCGACCTGCTGGCCTTTCTCGGATCCCGCATGCAGGCGGGCAGCCGGCCGAAGTCGGTGGCCCGCTGGCTTTCCAGCCAGCGCCGCTTCTACCGTTTCCTCGTGGCCTCCGGCCTGCGTCGGGACGACCCCACTGCACGAATCGACGCGCCCGCCATTGGCCGGCCCCTGCCCGACAGTCTTTCGGAGTCGCAGGTGGAGGCCCTGCTCGGGGCGCCCGATACCGGCAGTCCGGTGGGGTTGCGGGACCGTGCGATGCTCGAGTTGCTGTATGCCACCGGCCTGCGCGTATCGGAACTGGTCGGGCTCGAGCAGTCCCGGGTGAATCCGCGCCAGGGGGTGGTTCGGGTCACGGGCAAGGGTTCGCGCGAACGGCTGGTGCCAATGGGCGAAGAGGCTGCCGACTGGATGGCCGGTTACCTGCGCGAGGCGCGGCCGGAACTGATGCGCGATCGGGCCCCGACCGAGGCCCTTTTCGTCAGCCGCCGCGGCCAGGGCATGACGCGGCAGGCCTTCTGGTACCGGATCAAGCAGCACGCGGCCGTGGCCGGCATCACCGCCGATCTCTCCCCGCACACCCTGCGCCACGCCTTTGCGACGCACCTGCTCGACCACGGTGCCGACCTGCGGGTCGTGCAGATGCTGCTCGGCCACAGCAGCCTGTCCACTACCCAGATCTACACCCACGTCGCCCGTGCGCGCCTGCAGGCGCTGCATGCGCGGCACCATCCGCGCGGCTAATCGACGATACGAGTTTGATCATGCGGCACAGCAAAGTGCCGCCAGAATCGTCCAGCGCAGGTGGTTGATTCTGAACCGAGCTGCCAATCGTCCGTGCAGCGCCGGGTGCGCCGAGAAAGGCGTTGTGGCTTCGTTCAGTGCTTCCTCAGGACGGTTCGACGCTGGCAGCGGTGATACACTCCCGACGTCCTCCTCCACCTGACGAGACGGTTGCATGCTGATGATACGAATGACCCTGGCCGCACTGCTGGCGACACTGGCCATATCGCCGGCGCTCGCCACCGACGCGATCGAAAGCCGGTTGGCGGAAGTGGTGCCGACGGTGAGCCCCGACGCCATCGAGCCCTCGGGCATCCCGGGGGTGTACGAGGTGCGTTTCGGGACCGACCTCTTCTACGTGTCCGAAGACGGTCGTTACCTGCTCCAGGGCAGCCTGATCGACCTGGAGACGCGGGAGAACCTGACCGACAAGTCGCTGCGCGGCGTGCGCGCCGAGATCTTCGACGGCATTCCGGATGATGAACTGACCGTGTACGTTCCGGAGCGCGAGGTGCGGTACGTGCTCAACATCTTCACCGACCCGAACTGTCCCTTTTGCCGGCAGTTGCACGAGGAGATGCAGACCTACCTCGATGCCGGCGTGAAGGTGCGCTACCTCATGTACCCGGTTCTGGGCCGCGAGTCGCCGACCATCATGCGCGACATCTGGTGCGCGGAGAGCCGCACCGACGCGATGGACCGGGCCAAGGCCGGCCGCGCGATAGCCTCCGCGGATTGCCCGACCCCTGCGGAGGAACATCTCGCGCTTGGACGCGAGCTGGGCATCAGCGGCACCCCGGCGACGATCACCGATGACGGCCAGCTGATCTCGGGGTACCGTCCCGCAATCGAGGTCATCCAGGCGCTGCAAGCGGAGTAGCCCTGGTGGGCCATGCGCCGAGCCCCCACCCCAACCCTCCCCCGCAAGCGGGCCCGAAGGGCGGAGGGCAGGATGCCCGGAGTAACGGGGCCGGGGGTGAGGGCCGGGCCCGACGCCGCACCCCCACCCCAGCCCTCCCCCACAGGTGGGGGAGGGAGCTTTCATCGTTGGGGGTGGCGCAGAGGTCCAGGAGAGTTAGGGAAGCGCTGAATAAAGCCATCCTGGCTTTCTCAGCGCACGCTGCGCGGCAAATGCGATTTGCCACTTGCTTCAGAATC
>PWRV01000206.1 GCA_003563455.1 Thioalkalivibrio sp. | reverse complement strand
TCGATCCGCACGGAATCCTTCGGCACACGCGGGCCCATGGCGAGTCCGGTGGTGCCGTCGTCGCCAGTGCGTGTGGTGATACGGGTGAGACGATTGCCCATCATGAATCTCCAGACGTTCTAAAAAAAACCAGCGGCCGGGGGTTGGCCTCCTGCATCGACACCCGGCGGCACCCCCGGCCCTCACCCCGTCCCCGTTACTCCGGGCATCCTGCCCCTCCGCCCTTCGGGCCCGCCTTCGGCGGTTCGAGTCGCTCCCGGCGGATTTGTCCGCAAGCGGGAGAGGGGAGAAATACGTGACTTTCACGCTAATGCTGCTGATAAGTCAGGCTTACGAACACGCCCCGACCGGGCTGGTTGTAATCGGTGCCGAATTGCCGGGACACGACATAGTCGCGATCGAACAGGTTCTGCGCCGACGCACTCACCGTCCACTCCCGGTCGATCGCGTAGGACGCCCGTAGGTCGAATGTGGCGAATCCGGAGAGACGGTCCGTGTTGTCGGAATCCTCGAAGCTGCGTGCCTGGCCGACCAGACTCCCGCCCACCGAGAGGTTGCCGATCCGACGGTCGATGTCAAGGCGCGCACTGGCGGACGGACGCCGGCGCAGTTCGTTTCCGGTCTCGCGGTCCTCGGTATCCAGCACGGTGAGGGCAGTGCGCGTGACCCAGTCGCTGGTTTGATACCCGGCCTCGAGTTCCAGGCCCTGGATGCGTGCTTCGTCGACATTCTGCGGCGAAAACCGTCCCTGATCGTCCGTGACGTTGGCGATCAGATCATCGATTCGGGTGTGAAATACGGCGGCATCGACGAAGATCGGGCCGGAGGTGTATCGCACGCCGAATTCCACCGTGCGGGATTCCTCCGGGTCGAGATCGGGGTTGCCCTGGAAGAACGCGGACCCGGGGAAATAGAGTTCGTTGAAGCTGGGTGCATTGAAGGCGGTTCCGACCGAGCCCCGTACCCGCGTGTTGTCGGAAACGGGGAGGCCCCAGCCCAGTTGTCCGGTGGTCTTGCCACCGAACTGCTCGTTGTCGTCGCGGCGCAGACTTGCCGTCAGGTCATGCCCGCCGAGCTGCCCCTCGATAATCGAATAGACACCGATGTTGTAACGGGAGTCCTCGGCAAAGGCCTCTGTACTGCTCAGCCGGTCCTCGTAGGCGTCGATTCCGGCCAGGAGCAACCAGCCTCGGTGCAGACCGATGGTGTTCTGCCATTCCGCCATGTCCCGTCGCGTGTCGAAGCGCGATTCCCTGTCGGCCACCGTGCCACCCTCGAAGTTGAAAAGTTCGTCTCGTGACTGCGACAGCGCCAGCTGGGGATCCCAGTTGGCGGTGACCGCTCGCCGCAGACCGACGCGAACGGCCGATTGCCGGTAGTCGCTGTAGGCGGGGGAATAGGCCCTCACATCCACGAGTTCGAAGGTGTCGGGGTCGAAGATGAACTCGTCCGCGTCGAACTCTGTTCTGCCTTCCGAGTACAGGAGACTGCCAAATACCTCGATCCCGTTCTGGAGACGATGCCGGACCTTGCCTGAGACCGAGGTATTGTCATAACCATCGGGATCGTCGTCACCGACCCCGCTGAGCACGTCAATGCCGTCGGTGTCGAAATGGCTCGCCGACAGGCTGTAGCGGGTATCGGCGGTGCCGCCTGCGACGCCGGCGCCGAGTTCGCGGGTGTTGAAGCTGCCGCCGCCGACAAAAGCGTTCACGCGCGGTGGTCCCTCGCGGCCCTCGCGGGTGAAGACCTGAATTACACCGCCGATCGCGTCCGAACCGTAGATACTCGTCCGGGGCCCGCGGACGATCTCTACGCGCTCGATTTCGGACGGCGGCAGGTACTGCCAGGCGGGTGCGCCGGTGGTGGCGGAGCCCATCCGCACGCCGTCGACGAGCAGCAAGGTGTGGTTCGCGTTCGAGCCACGCGTGAACACACTCGAGGTCTTGCCAAAGGGCCCGGTGTCGGCCAACCCGATCCCGGCCCGTCCGCGCAGAAGGTCGGTGAACTGCTGCGGCTGTAGCCGCTCGATCTCTTCACGCTCGATGATCGTCACCGACGACAGGGTCTGGTCGATGGTCTGTGGGGCCCGCGTTGCGGTAACCACGATGGGATCGAGGCGCTCCGCGGCGTAGGTTGCCGTTGCGGCAAGACACGATGAAAGGAAGAGGCTCCGGGTCAGAAGAACCCGAAGAGAACTGGAATACGGCATGGTTGCCCTCCGCAAGCCATAGTGGCGGACGGGCGGGCATCACGGTTCGGGGCACGGCGCCAGACGCGTGCCCGATTCCGCCAGACAGCCCACCGCGGTCCGGTTGCAACCCTTCAGGCCGGTCTCCGGACTCGAGGAACATCGGGGCGGGCCTCGATGCGTCGGGATGCCTTCCCGCGTCTGGTGCGCAGTGGCTTTCATCCCGTTCAGCCACGGGCCTGACGGCCCGGGACCTCCTCTAACCGTTGCGGGGGCAGCGCAGGCTTCTCACCTGCTTCCCGTTTCACCCCGCGCCCATCAGCATTGGGGCGGGACACCTGGAGGGTCATGGTTAGCCGGCGCGCGGCCGGCTGATTCGTTCGCGCCCATTCCCATGGGCGCGGCAGGGACATTACGCTACCAGCGTCCCGTTCGCAACCCGCAATCATCCGGCGGGTGATTACCCGTGGCCTCTTTGGGATGCCCCGCTGCATCGGTCCCGGGCTGTTGGCGCAGGTGGACTTTGCTACGCTATCCGGTTACCACCACTCCGGTTAACGTGAGTAGCGCCATGAGTATTTGTACCCGATTTGCCCCAAGCCCCACGGGCTACCTTCACATCGGCGGCGCGCGAACCGCCCTGTTTTCCTGGCTCTACGCACGGCACCACGGCGGTGAATTCATCCTGCGTATCGAGGATACGGATCGCGAGCGCAGCACTACCGAGGCGGTGAATGCGATCCTCGAAGGAATGGCCTGGCTGGGGCTGAGCTATGACCGGGGGCCGTTTTACCAGACCGAGCATTTGAACCGCTATCGCGAGGTAATCCAGCAGTTGCTGGCATCGGGGCACGCCTACCACTGCTATTGCACCCGGGAGGAACTGGAGGCAATGCGTACGGAGCAGATGGAGCGCAAGGAAAAGCCCCGCTACGATGGCCGCTGCCGCCCCCGGACCGAGCCGCGCGAAGGCATGCTGCCGGTGGTGCGTTTCCGGACCCCGGAGGAAGGCGTGACCATCGTCGACGATATGGTGCGTGGCAAGGTCGCTTTCCAGAACAGCGAGCTGGATGACCTGATCATCGCGCGCTCCGATGGCACGCCCACGTACAATCTCACGGTCGTGGTTGACGACATGGACATGGGGATCACGCACGTGATCCGCGGGGACGACCACCTGAACAACACGCCCCGGCAGATCAATATCCTGAAGGCACTCGGTGTCGAACCGCCGCGCTACGGTCATCTTCCGATGATTCTGGGGCCGGACGGCACCAAGCTGTCGAAGCGTCACGGTGCCGTGTCGGTGATGGTCTACCGGGAGGAGGGGTACCTGCCGGAGGCGCTCCTGAACTACCTGGTTCGACTGGGCTGGTCGCATGGCGATGAGGAAATCTTCACCCTGGACGAGCTGGTCCGCCTGTTCGACATCGCCGAGGTCAACCAATCGGCGTCGGCGATTAATCCGGAGAAGCTGCTCTGGCTGAACCAGCACTACATCAAAACGCTGGATCCGGATCACGTGGCCCGGGAGCTGCGCTGGCATCTCGGCCGCATCGGCATCGATCCCGCTGAGGGCCCGGAGCCCCGATCGGTGGTGCTGGCGCAACGCGATCGCTGCAGAACGCTCCGCGAAATGGCGGAATCCAGTTCCTGTTTTTATCGCGAGTTCTCGGCATACGATGAAAAGGCCTTCAACAAGAACCTGAACCACGACACCCTGCCGGTGCTGCAGGCACTTCACGACGGCTTCCGGGCGCTGGGCAGATGGGAGAAGGACGCGCTGAACCAGGTGGTGATGCGCACGGCCGAGGTTCGAGGCCTGAAGTTTGGCAAGGTGGCCCTGCCGCTGCGCGTGGCACTGACGGGCGGGACCGCTTCGCCCTCGATCGACGAGACCCTGGCGCTCGTCGGCCGCGAACGCACCATTGCCCGGCTCGAACGCGCTCAGGCCAAGATTTCTGCCGAAGCGGCTTGACAGGTTTGGGACCCATGGGTAAATTGCGCGCTCGCCTTTCGGGGCCATAGCTCAGCTGGGAGAGCGCCTGCATGGCATGCAGGAGGTCGGCGGTTCGATCCCGCCTGGCTCCACCAAAGGGTGACGTGCGAGACGGCTATGCACAAGTTCGGGATGATTTCCCTGTATGTGGGACTCGTGCTCGGGATCACCGGCCTCATCGGTGGTTTCGGTCTGATGTTCGCCGGCAGCGATACCTGGGCCAAGCCCCTGATCGCGATGGTGCCCATCGGATTTTTGCTGGTCTTCAACGGGGTAGTGACGACCCTTCTGCACAGTCCCGGTGACGGGGTCGAGCCGAAAGGGCCGCCCGAGTAACACTGCAGTTTTGACGCTGCCTCTGCGTCCCCATCGTCTAGAGGCCTAGGACACCGCCCTTTCACGGCGGCGACCGGGGTTCGAATCCCCGTGGGGACGCCATCTTTTCAACGGCTTACGAATATGGTCACGGATTCTGTGAAGAATCTGTGCAATTCCGTGTGTCTGTGATCGGATCCCGGATAAGGACTGGGCAGTGCCGCGAAAGCGCACAGTCAGTACCGTGGGTGCCAATTTCAACCAGGGCGGACCCGCCCGCGAGGCCCTCGAGCTGGGCGTGCCGGTGTAGGGCTGGCTAAGCAGCCATTGCAGCGCAGGCATGCGGGAGACGTTGCTCGGCTGGCGGCCGATCGGGCGCCGGTATGCCTCCTCAAACTATGCTGCCGCCGGTACTTATTCCCAGAATGCCTCGTCATCTAGGTGCCGCGCCAGTTCCATGGCGTCGTGCAGAACCCGTCCGACGACAACCTGATCGTGCTCCACCCGGTAAATCAAAAAATGTCTTG
>PWRV01000023.1 GCA_003563455.1 Thioalkalivibrio sp. | reverse complement strand
CCGATTCCGGCGATCTCGGACAGGCCGAGGTCGCGATGTTCGAGGAGAAGGGCATCACTTTCGACGAATTGCTGGAGGTCGTCTCGATCATCGCCACTTTCACTCTGGCGACCTACGCCAATAATCTCTCGCGCACCCGCCTCGATCCCGAATACCGCTGAACCGAGGCGTCGAAGGTGGTGTCGATGGGGGAGCCTGACGCGCCGCGCCCCCTCCTCGGCCCTCCCCCGCAAGCGGGGGAGGGAGGCTCTCTGACTTTCCCGCGTGCGGGAGGGGGTCTGATCAAGTGGGGCGATGCTGCTCCTTCAGTGCGTTTCCGCAAGAATCAGCGGGCGGGCATGCCATACCAGCGGGCGACCGCGTGGTCCAGCGAAGCCTTGCCGGGACCCCAGGTCATGAGTGCCAGCAGCATTGCGGCCCATGGCAGGTGGTGAGTCGGCCACGCGTCGGGGACGGTGAGCTGGATGACGCCGGTCATGACCAGCAGTCCGAGTGCGGCGAAGCGTGTTCCAAGCCCGATGATCAGCAGAATCGGCAGCACGATCTCGCCGATCGCGGCGAGGTGGGCGCTGAGAACCGGCATCGGCATCGGGTAGGTCTCGCCAAGGATGTGTAGCTGGAAGTCGTTTTCGAAGAGCCAGCGGCTGCCCGGTGACAGTTCCAGGAATCCGTCCCACTTCTGCACACCGGAACGCCAGAAGGGAATGGCCGCGGCAAATCGCAGCACCAGCAATGTCAGCGAGGCGGGCAGGAACTGAAACAGGCCGATCAGGCCCTGTATTCCCTTCACGAGCCGTCCTGGACTGCGGGGGGCTTCATCAGCGGCGGTGTTCATCTCTGTTCTCCTTCGGGATCGGGGTTATCGAATTCCGGTGAACGCGCCGCTCGCCAGCAGCGCCTGCAGGGTGCGGGTCAGGTCGAAGTCCGGTGTCCGTTCGGCGGTGTGCCGCGTTGCTTCGGAAAGTGTTGTTTGTCCGGCGAGCGCGTGCAGGAAGTCGGCGCCGCCCGCAGGCAGATGCCAGACTCCAACTTCGTGGGCCGGCCGGCAGACCAGCGTGTCCTCCCCGCCGGACCGCAGGTCGATCGGCTTTACCGTTTCGTCATGGCGGTTGGTGTGCCAGATCGACAGGGCCGGCCAGGGAGAAGACAGGGCGTCGACCGAGGGATGCAGCAGCATGCGGCGTTTGGCCAGCTCGTCGGCCGGGATTGTCGCGAACTGCTCCGGTGCAAGCGGCTGGGCCTCGGCGGCGTGATAGGCCTGGTGCCATGCCCAGTCGATGCGCGCGACATCCGCAAGGTAGGGCAGGCGCTGCGCGGGTTCGAAGGCGGCCACGAATTCGGGGAAGGTCGCGCCGTAGTGGATCAGGACCGGTGTCTCGGGCAACGCGTTGCCCACGTAGACCTGAACCATCGCGCGAAAGAATTGCGTACCGACCAAACGCTGGACCGTTGGATAGTTTGCCGCGACCGCATCGACGAGGCTGGACCCGACATTGTTGCGATAGACGCCGAAGCGGAGACTCGGAACCTCCCGCGCGCGGCCCAGCAGGCCCGGTGGCAACGCCGATTCGGGGTCGCGCACGGCGGCGGCGAAATCATTCTGTGTATCAAGCAGTCGCGGCATGGTGGCGGTGCTCCTGGGTGGTTCGGGCGTGCAGGATCTGCTGTGCGCGCGACGCCTCCCGCATCAGTCCGTCCCAGGCGGGAATGGAGGAATCCCACTCGACCAGCACCGGAATCGGTCCGGTGTCTTGCAGGGCCTGCTCCAGGAGGGCCCAGACCGGATCGGCGACCGGGGCGTCGTGGGAATCGATCAGCAGTGGCTTGCCCAGGTCATCCTCGCGACGGACGTGCCCAGCGACGTGGATCTCCTCGACAAAGCGCATCGGGAAGCGGTCGAGATAGGCAGCGGGGTCGAATCCGTGGTTGGTACCCGATACATGGACGTTGTTGACGTCGAGCAGCAGGCCGCAGCCCGTGCGCGTCGCCAGTTCCTCGAGGAACCGGGTCTCTGCGATCGAACTGTCCTCGAAACGCAGGTAGGTGGCCGGATTCTCCACCAGCATGCGGCGGCCCAGGGCATCCTGGACCTCGCCGATGTGCCCAGCGACGTGAGCCAGGGTCTCGTCGTTGTACGGCAACGGCAGCAGATCGTTCATGAAGCCGCGGGTATGGGTCGACCAGGCAAGGTGTTCGGAGAACAGGGCGGGCTGATACCGGCGCACCAGGGCCGCGAGACGTCCGAGATGCTCGCGATCGAGCGGATGCGCCCCGCCGATCGAGAGCCCGACGCCGTGCAGTGACAGCGGGTAGCGCTCGCGGATCGCCTCGAGGTAGCGATGCGGCGGACCGCCCGCGCCCATATAGTTTTCCGGGTGGACCTCGAACCAGCCGATCGCCGGCCGATGCTCGAGAATGTGCTGATAGTGCGCGGGCTTGAGCCCGACCCCGGCGGATGCCGGGATCGGGCTGTCGGGCCGGGTGCGGGCGTTCGCCGCGCAAGCCCCCGTGTACCCGAGCATTGATGTGCGCTCGCGCATCTCCGGCTCAGGAGCCGCCCGGGAGGTCACGATCGAGCTCGGTCAGGCTGCCCGTGCGGTCGCCCGGCAGTTCGATCGATTCGCAGGTGCCCTCCGGAACCAGCGTCCAGGCGTTGCCCTGGTAGTCGATCGTGGACGAGCCCTGGCAGCTTGTGCCTGCGCCGGCCGCGCAGTCGTTCTCGCCGGCGAGAGCGATGCCGTAGCAGCGCTCCATGCTGGCGGAGGCGGTCGGGGCAAAGGTCGCGCCAGCCATGGCCAGGGCAACGGCGCCGGCGATCCCGGCTGCGGAGAGGGCGGTGGTCTTGGTATCGGACATGGTCATTCTCCAGTGCTTGGGTTGTGAGCGTTGGCGCAAACGGTTGCGCCCGGGTCCCGTCCAGCGGGGCATCCCGCGTTGGACTGACTCGAAGTTAACCATCGGCAGGGCCGTTAGACCCTACGTGTGATTGCTTAGGGGTTATCCACAAATCGTGCGGTTCGCCTGCCGCGCCTGCGCGCGGCCGGTGAGATCCGCACTTGCCGCTGAATCCGCCCGGAGGCCGGAAGATCCCTATGTACGGGAGCCCGGGCGGGGCATAGCGCGAAACATCGGGATCTTGTTCCGGCGCTCGCGGAAACTGCCCGCCCTCGTGGTAACCCGTATGTGCAGACGCCCACGCAGGGGCTAGCCTCAGCTGCTGTACACGGCATCCGGCAGGCCGAGCTTTGCGGCCAGCGCCGGCGCGGCCCTGAACGATCGAGGCGGAGGGATGGGATGTACGTCGGATTCCTGGTTTCTGCGGGCGTCATCCTGCTGCTGCTGGCAGTGGGGTGGTGGTTATGGCCGCCGGTGCTCTGGGCCGGCGTGGTGATCGTGCCGCTGCTGGTTCTGGGGTTCTACGATCTCCTGCAGCCGCGGCATTCGATCCGGCGCAACTTCCCGCTGCTTGGCCGCGGCCGCTGGATGATGGAAGCGGTGCGGCCGTTCATGCGCCAGTACTTCGTGGAGTCGGACACCGATGGTGCGCCGATCAACCGAATGTTCCGGAGCATCGTGTACCAGCGAGCGAAGGGCGAGTTGGAGACCGTGCCGTTCGGCACCCGGGTGAACGTCTATCGCGATGGCTACGAATGGATCGGGCACTCGGTGGCGGCGATCCGCGCCTCGGACGTGCTGGACCTGCGAGTCGACGTCGGGGGGCCGCAATGCACCCAGCCGTATCGCGCCAGCATCCTGAACATTTCGGCAATGAGCTTTGGCGCGCTGAGCCGCAACGCGGTCCTCGCGCTGAACCGGGGCGCAGCGATCGGCGGGTTTGCCCACAACACCGGGGAGGGTGGTCTTGCACCCCATCACCTCGAGCACGGGGGCGATCTCGTCTGGCAGATCGGCACCGGTTACTTCGGTTGTCGGGACGCGCGCGGCCGGTTCGCCCCGGAGGCCTTCGCGGAGAAGGCGGCCCTTCCGACAGTGCGCATGATCGAGATCAAGCTCTCGCAGGGCGCGAAGCCCGGACACGGCGGCATCCTTCCGGCCGAAAAGAACACCGCGGAGATCGCCGCGATACGCGGCGTGGAACCCGGCACCATCGTGGACTCACCGCCGGTGCACAGTGCCTTCGATTCGCCGATCGGCCTGCTGGAGTTCGTGGCGCGTCTGCGCGAACTGTCCGGCGGAAAGCCCGTCGGATTCAAGTTGACGATCGGGCGCGAGAGCGAATTCGTCGCGATCTGCAAGGCGATGGTGGCCACTGACATCCTGCCGGACTTCATCACCGTCGACGGCGGAGAGGGCGGTACCGGCGCGGCGCCGCTGGAATACGCGAACTCGGTGGGCATGCCGTTGCGCGAGGCGGTGGCCTTTGTAGACGACTGTCTGACCGGTTTCGGTGTGCGCGGCTCGATCCGCGTGATCGCCTCCGGCAAGGTGCTCACCGGATTCCACCTGGTGAAGAACCTCGCGCTCGGGGCCGATCTCTGCAACAGCGCCCGCGGCATGATGCTGGCGCTGGGCTGCGTCCACTCGCTGATCTGCAACACCAACCACTGCCCCTCCGGTGTCGCGACGCAGGATCCAAGGCTCTACCGGGGCCTCGTCGTGACCGAGAAGGCGCAGCGCGTTGCCCAGTTCCACGGGAAGACAGTGCACGCCACCGCCGAGCTGATCGCCTCCGCGGGTCTGTTCCACACCTCGGAATTGAACCGGACCCACATCTTCCGGCGCATCGATCAGTTCCAGGTGAGGCGCTACGACCAGATCTTTCCGTACGTGACGCCCGACGCGCTGCAGGATCCGGGAACCGCGCCATCGGCATTCGCGATGCATCTGGAGGAGGCCGATCCCGAACGTTTCATGCCGCGCTACTGCCTCACCAGGACAGACGATCCCTGCGGGGATCCACACCGCCCGTGCACCACACGCGAATACGAGGGGATAAACCGCTTATGAAGGCATCGGATCTGTTCGTGAAGGCCCTGGAGTCCGAGGGTGTCGAGTACGTCTTCGGGATTCCGGGAGAGGAGAACCTGGACCT
>PWRV01000264.1 GCA_003563455.1 Thioalkalivibrio sp. | reverse complement strand
GAGAGCACGTAGGGCGGGGTCGACGGAAGCGGAATCTGCAGAATGGGCACCAGTAACGCGACATTGGGTCCCTCGATGCGCAGCGCCGCGTCGATGTGGGCATGGTACGGGGATTTGAGCAGACTGCCGGCCATGGTCAGCTCGGTCTCGCTCACCTCCGCTTCCAGGTCGATCGGGAAGGGTTCGTCTGCGTCGCGCAGGCTCAGGAGCGATCCGCCGCGCATGCTCAGTGCAAAGGGTCGATCCTGAATCCGCCCCTCGCCGACGAGGCTGACGGGCAGTTCTCCCTCGTCGGGACTGACCGCGTCGACCGAGGTCAGTGCGGCATCCAGCTCGATCCCGCGCGGGTGATCCCGAAAGGTCAGGCGACTCGCGTCGATGACCAGTTCTTCGATGCGCGGTATCCAGGGCGGTTCGTCGGGTCGATCGATCCGTTCAAGATCCCAGTTGACGCGTCCCTCGCCGTCGGCCTCAAGGTGGATCTCCGCTCCCTCCAGGCGCAGATCCGTGAAGACCAGCCGACCCCGTGCGAGGGCGCGAAGGTCCAGACGCATCTCCAGATGCTCGACCCGGACCATCTCCGGTTCCGACGCCCAGTTGGTGTTGCCAAGACGGACGTCCCGTGCACTGATCCAGGGCTGCATCGAGACGCTTGCTTCAAGGTCGCCATCGATGGCGAATTCCCGCCCCGTCTGTTGGTAAACCCATTCCCCGATCGGTCCACGCAGCAGGTTCCATTCAAAGGCGTAGATCGCCAGCGCGAACACGACCGCAACGATGGCAATCGCTGCTGCCAGGCGGGTGAATACGGCACGCATCAGGGTCGCCCCCTGCCGCCCGTATCTGCGGACGGCGGGGCAGCCGGAGAGGGTACGCGTCGATAAGCTGAATCGAAGGGGTATCTGACGCGCTCAATGCCGGTTCCCTGCACGGCCCGGAGAGACGCCCGGGAGAGCACAGCAGAGGCCTTATCGACGCACCCCGAACAGCGTCATCAGCAGCCCCGCCACAACGGCTACGGCGCCGCCGATGAAGTACCACATCGTTTCGTCCGTATAGCGGCCGGTCACGGCCTCGTGTGCCTGTTCCACGACCGCGTCCGAGGCCTGCCAGCCGAAATAGAGCAGGACGATACCGGCGACCAGAAGAATAATCCCAACAATGCGAATGGGGCTCATGAGTCTCCTCCTTCGGAAGAATTCCAGACCACTTGTCCTCGCGGTGCCTGTAGGCCATTCGCGCACCGCATTCGCGTTCAGCCTGATAAACCCGGAATCCGATCCTGCGATCCTGCATTCGGCGTCGGGGATTCAGGCCCTTGACGTCAGATTCTGGACCCGCGTCCGGTGACCAGGAACACGAGCGCAAGCACCAGCCCGACAACGAACAGAATCCAGGCGATGTTGGTCGCCACCCCGGCGATTCCACTCAACCCCAAAGCACCGGCGACGATTGCGACGATCAGAAATATCAATGCCCAGTAAAGCATGTGCACCTCCGTATTTCCGGCTCGGAATTCAATCTTACATCTTCCAACCTCGACTTTCTGACGCGGCCGGGGTCGCACGGACGCGGGCCGGTCCCGGCGATCACGACGCCGTTAGCGTGAGGAGGATGTCCGCGTACCAGGCGCAGTTAAGCCCGAGGGCCTCGTCGAGCACGAGGTCGCGTGTACCCACATCGATCCGCGCCGAATGCACGCCGAGCAGCATCCACGGCAGCGCGTTGTGGGCGCGGCCCGGACTGGCTATGCGCATCACCACGGGCGCCCCGCTGGTGCCCCGATGGGTGCGGGCGTCGGTCAGAAAATAGCCCTGACCCTGAAAACGCAATCCGAACGACGAGGCGACCACAGCCCGGCGTGCCACGGGCATGTGGTGCAGCGTATCGTGGAAACCCAGCGGAAACCCGAGCACGAGCAGTGAGGTCCCGACTTCCACCTGGTCTGCCGGGTTCAGCAGGTGTTCGGGCGTGAAGGCGGTGTAGTGGGCCGTTGCGGGCAGGACGCTGCGGTCCAGCTCGATCGCGGCCACGTCGATCTCGCCCGCCGTGTCCAGGGCCTGGCGCCAGACGCTCTGGCCGTGCTGGTAGAGCGGAATCGAGAAGCCGATGGAACGCGCCAGGTTGCTGGCGTCCGTGTGCAGCTCGATCTCGATTCGGTCCGGAAAATGGCCGCTGGGCTCGTCGAACATCACGTGCCGGCTGGTGACCAGGAACAGGCGTTCCTCGCGCGCGAAGAAGAAGCCGCTGGCGTTGGTCAGCAGGAGCTGCTGCTGAAAGGTGGATATTCGTGCCGCGGTGAGCAACAGAGGTTCGATCATGAGGGCGCGCCAGTGAAGTGGGCTGGGGGGTCCCGCTCGGCCTGCACCGGGAACCGGCGTTTCGACCTGTACTTTGCAGCGACTCGGTTCCCGCGACAACCGGGTCACCCGCGCTCTACGTCCTTTCTCCCCTCTCCCGCAAGCGGGCGAGGGGGCTTCCATCGTCGTGAATGGCGCAGGGGCCTGAAGATCAGCGGCCCCGGCCGCCACGAGGCGAACCGCCGCCACGGCCATTCCGCCCGGCGGGCCGGTGGTTGCCCGAATCACCGGGGCGCCCGCCGAAGCGGGATCCCCGAGGCGGGGCCTTGGGCGCGGGTTTGCCGGGTGCGGCCGATGGGCCGGGGCGGGGCGCGTCGAAGCCTTCGGTGTGGATTCGCTCGATCGGGCGGCGGATGAGCCGCTCGATTCCGGACAGCAGTTTCATTTCCCCGGCATCGACCAGCGACAGCGCGGAGCCGGTGCTGCCGGCGCGACCGGTTCGGCCGATCCGGTGCACATAGTCCTCCGGGACGTTGGGCAACTCGAAATTCACCACCTGCGGCAACTGGCCGATATCCAGGCCACGGGCGGCGATGTCGGTGGCGACCAGCACGCCGATATGGCGGCTCTTGAACTGGTCCAGGGCCTTCGTGCGCGCCGCCTGGCTCTTGTTGCCATGGATTGCGGCGGCGGAGATGCCGTCGCCCGAGAGCTTGTCCGCCAGGCGGTTGGCCCCGTGCTTGGTGCGGGTGAACACCAGCACCTGTTCCCAGCGGTGCTTGCGGATCAGGTGGCTGAGGAGCTCCCGTTTCTGATGGCTCTCCACCAGGTGCACGGTTTGTTCCACCAGCTCGGAAGCGGTGTTGCGCGCGGCCACTTCGACGCTGACGGGGTTGCTGAGGATGCCCGCCGACAGGCGACGGATCTCCTCGGAGAAGGTCGCCGAAAAAAGCAGATTCTGGCGCTTGGCCGGCAGAAGCTTCAGGATTCGACGGATGTCGTGGATGAAGCCCATGTCCAGCATGCGGTCGGCCTCGTCGAGCACCAGTATCTCGACCCCGGAGAGGTCGATATTCTTCTGGCCGACGTGGTCGAGCAGCCGTCCCGGCGTGGCGACGACGATGTCCATGCGGCCCCGCAGTGACCGGGTTTGCGGATTGATGTTCACGCCGCCAAAGATCACGGTGGAACGCAGATCCAGATACCGGCCATAGGTCTGCACCGAGGCATGCACTTGTGCGGCAAGTTCGCGGGTCGGGGTGAGCACCAGGCAACGCGGGCGGCCGGTGTGGGGACTTTGCGCCGGGTGGGAAGACAGCAACTGCAGAATGGGCAGGACGAATCCCGCGGTCTTGCCGGTCCCGGTCTGGGCTGCGGCGAGCAGGTCACGGCCGTTCAGGACCTCGGGAATGGCCTGGGACTGGATGGGGGTGGGTGCGTCGTAGCCGGCATCGGCAATCGCACGCATGAGGGGATCGACCAGCCCGAGGCCGGCAAACTTGGAAACGGAAGACATGAAAAGCTCCAACGCCACCTGGCCGCTCCATCAGGGAGAGGCGCCCATCAAGGCAGACGGAATGTGGGGATCGGCGAGATCGAATGAACGGACGCTGACGGGCGCGGCGTTCGATGCGCCGCAGCATACGAAAAATCAATCGGAAAAGATACATCTTTCCGATAGCCCGTAACCTTCGCCGCTGGCACCGGCCCACGAAACACCGGATACGCAAATGCCCCTGCATCAGGACATCCCCGTTAACCTGGTCACCGGCTTTCTCGGAGTCGGGAAGACGACCGCCATCCAGTATCTACTGGGGCAGCGCCCCGAAGGCGAACACTGGGCCGTCCTGGTCAACGAATTCGGGGAGATCGGCGTTGACGGCGGCCTGCTGGCCGACACCGGCGTGGCGCTGGAGGAGATCCCCGGCGGCTGTCTGTGCTGCGTGTCTGCCCAGATGTTTACCGTCGGGCTGAACCGCCTGATTCGTACGCAACGGCCGGACCGCGTCCTGATCGAGCCGACCGGTCTCGGACATCCGGCGCAGATCATCCGCACCCTGACCGAAGCGCCGTATGCCGGCGTTCTGGACCTGCGGGCGACGGTTACGCTGATGGACGCCCGTCACCTGGGGTCACTGCGGCACCGGGAACACCCGAACTGGCGGGATCAGATCGCGCTGGCCGACATCCTGGTCGCAAACAAGCTCGACCTCTATTCCGAGGCGGAGCGCGAAGCCCTGCGCGACTTTGTGGCCGACATGCCGAGCCCCCGCCCGCCGGTGGTCGAGACTGTCGAGGGCAGGATGGAGCGGCAGTGGCTCGATCGCCCGCGCCTGGATCGCGGCGGTGCCCTGTTCCCCGAGGCCCGCGAGTTCTTGCAGGCCCAGACGGTCCCGACCCGCGACCACGACCACGACCACGACCACGACCACGAGCATGAGCATGAGCATGAGCATGAAGATGAACTTGGGCACGCGCATTTGCCCGCCCCAGGATCGGATGACTGGGTGACCATCGACACGCGTGGCGATGGCTATATCGGTCGTAGCTGGTGGCTTCCGGCTGACAGGAAGCTGGATCACGCCGCCCTGGGCGAGCTGGTTGCGGCCTTTGCCGGCGAACGGCTCAAGGGGCTGGTCCGCACCGACCGGGGCTGGCAGCAACTGAACCGGGTGGACGGTGTCGGCAAACTCGAGGAACTGGCGCAACCAGCGCATCCGATCCGCCCGCGGATCGAGGCGATTCTGCCCGAGGGAGAG
>PWRV01000310.1 GCA_003563455.1 Thioalkalivibrio sp. | reverse complement strand
GCGCCCGGACGATCTCCAGCACGATCGGCGTCAGCATCAGCGCCGCGCCGTCGTTGGCGAACATCGCCGCCACCGCCGCGCCCAGCAATACGATGAACGCGTAGAGCCGCAGCCCGTTGCCGCGCCCCCAGCGCGCCACGTGCAACGCCGCCCATTCGAAGAAGCCGGCCTCGTCGAGCAACAGGGAGATGATGATGATGAACACGAAGGTCAGCGTCGCGTTCCAGACGATGTCCACCACGATCGGCACGTCCGAAAAGCTCACGACGCCCGTCGCCAGCGCCACCGCCGCGCCGCCCATGGCCGACCAACCGATACCCAGACCCTTCGGTTGCCAGATCACCAGCGCGATGGTGACCACAAGGATGACCAGGGCAGTCAGCAGCATGTCCAATCCTTAGCCAGGGGGATGGGGACCGATTCGGGCGAGGACGGGGACAGATCTCAAATCTGTGCCCAGGTACTGTGGGGAAACGCGCTCAAGGCATCAGTCCTGACGCTTCACCGGATTGCAGCAGTCGGGATTGCCGCGCAGGCAGCGCAGCAGATCGAGCCGGGAAATCACGCCGACCAGGCGGTCATCCTCGAGCACGGGAAGGCATTTGACCCTGTGCTCGATCAGCAGCCGTGCCGCGACGCACATGTCATCCGATGGCGTCACGTACGCGGGATCCCGGCTCATCACCTCGGCGGCCGTGGCCCCCGCCGCTGGATTCGGATCGGGACCATTGCGGCGGAACACCGATTTGTAGAGGGATTCCCGCCAGATCGAGTCGCGACGTGGCACATGCTCGTCGGCCACTCGATGGATGAGATCGCCCGTTGTCACCATCCCGAGCACCCGGCCCGATTCGTCCACGACCGGCGCCCCGTTGATGTTCTTATCGACCAGCAGATCCACCAGTGCCTCGACCGGGAGCCCCGGACCGACGACGACCGGATCCCGGGTCATCAATTCTTCAACACGCATGAACGTTCCTTGGCCGACACCGCACCCACGTCATCATGCGGCGGGAAACAGCGGGAGGCCTCTTGCTTCGATTGAACTCGGTTATCTTCGGTGACGGCGTCACGAACCCATGGTCCCGAACACGGCGTCAGCGTCCCCAGCCTAGTGTCGCCGCCTCGGACCCGGTTTGCACGGGGTTCAACAGGGCCGTCAGGCGCTGAACACCCAAAGGCTCCTCCCGCAGGGTTGGAACCACCGCGTGGCGCTTTGCGTATTGGTGTGCCACCTCGGCGATCCGGGGCCCCTCCTCCAGGGCACGGCGGTACAGCAACGGAGAGCGGGCGTTTGCCGCCGCGAGGCTTTGATTGACCACCCAGGCCCAGGGCACGATCCCGGCACGTTGCAGATCGGATTGCAGGCGCGCGGCCTCCAGCACCGGCGTGGTCTCCGGCAGAGTGACGATCAGGACCTTCGTCTGGGTGGGGTCCTGCAACTGCATCATCGGCGTCGTGTACCCGATGCCCGAGCCGCTCATCTGCCGGCTGACCTCCCGGTGATAGGCGCCGGTCGCGTCGAGCAGCAGCAGGGTGTGCCCGGTCGGCGCGGTGTCCATCACCACGAACTTGTGACCGGCCTCGCGAATGATGCGCGAAAAAGCCTGGAACACCGCGATCTCCTCGGTGCACGGCGAGCGCAGATCCTCCTCCAGCAGGGCGCGTCCCTCGGCGTCGAGCTTGCGACCCTTGGTCTCGAGCACATGCTGTCGATAGAGCTCCGTCTCGACCTGTGGATCGATCCGGCTGACAGTCAGCCCGTCGAGCTGTTCGCTCAGCGTATCCGACAAGTGCGCGGCCGGATCGGAGGTGGTCAGATGTACGGGAAGCCCCCTCTCGGCCAGGGCCACCGCGATGGCAGCCGCCACCGTTGTCTTGCCGACACCGCCCTTGCCCATCAGGAGAACGAGGCCATGCTCGTCCGCGGCAATCGCGTCCACCAGCTCCGACAGCGCGGGGGCATCCTCCGCCGGTGGCGGCGTCGCATCGGTGTCGTTTTCCCCTGCATTCGTTACTGCACGGTCGTCTTCGAACAGCTCTTCCAGAGCCTCCAGTCCAACCAGATTGAAGGCCTTCAGGGGCAATTCATCACGCGGCAGGTCCCGCAGGGATGCCGGGAGAGCGGCCAGCGCCTGTGTTTCCCGCTCATGGATCGCGGCGGCCAGCGGGTCGGTCGCCGCTTCTGCCGCCGGAAGCACGCCGTTGATCACCAGGTGCTGGCGCTGAAGACCAATCGCCGCCAGTTCGGCGTGCGTGCGGGACACCTCGCGCAGACTCCCATGCTGCGGACGAGCGACAAGCACCAGCCGCGTGCGCTCCGGGTCGGCGAGCGCGGCCACCGCGGCCCCGTAACGCTCCCGTTGCTTGTCGAGCCCGGCGAGCGGTCCCAGACAGGAGGCGTCCCCCTTCCCCGCCTCCAGGAAGCCACTCCAGGCCCCCGGCAGCTGCAACAGGCGGATGGTGTGACCGGTCGGTGCCGTGTCGAACACGATGTGGTCGTAGCCGTCGAGCAGTTCGACATCCGTCAAGAGCGCTGTGAATTCGTCGAAGGCGGCGATCTCGGTGGTGCAGGCACCGGAGAGCTGTTCTTCGATACCCGCCACGACCGCATCGGGCAACACCCCGCGCACCGGTCCCACGATGCGGTCGCGGTAGCCTTCAGCCGCGGCCTGGGGGTCGATCTCAAGTGCCGAGAGTCCGGGGACCGCGGCCACTGGCGTCACCGTATTGCCGATCGCCATCCCGAAGACCTGACCGACATTGGACGCGGGGTCGGTGCTCACCAGCAGTACGCGATGCCCGGCTTTTACCAGGTGAATCGCCGTCGCGCAGGCGATCGAGGTTTTCCCCACTCCGCCCTTGCCGGTAAAGAACAGAAAGCGGGGTGGATCGGTCAGGAACTGCAGTTCGAGGATGCCCAGCATCAACCCTTCGTCCCGCCGCCACAACACGGTTCCGCAGCAACGCTGAACTCCCGGGCCGGTGGCGGCAGTCCCGCCCACTTCGCGAGTTCGTTGCGGCTCGGATAGCGGCCGGTCAGCGCCAGTTCCCCATCGACCAGGATCGCCGGCAGGCCATCCTCTCCCGAGCGTTCCAGGATTCCGCGCACCAGTTCGTTCTCGGCAAAGGCCATCGGCTGCTGGGAGAGATTGACACGTTCGATCGTGAGTCCGTTGCGCTTGGCCCAGTCCACGTCCGCCGAGAAATCGACCAGCTGCTGGTCGACGTCGACGCCACAAACACCGGTACTGCAGCAGAGGGAAGGATCGAAGACCTGGATGGTGATCATTGGAAGACTCCATGGATTATTGAACTGATGGACATGGATGCTGGCCGGGAGACAATCATTTCGCGCCGCTCAGGGTTCCGCCTCGACATGGGGACGCGCCAATGGAGGCAAGATTCCGGGAGCGACTCGCGAGGCGCCACGCAGGCCCTCGCATTGAGCGGCGTCACCCGCGCAGCACTCCTCGGTCAGGTAGGCCACGAGGTCCAGCATCAGCGGCATGTTCGCCCGGTAACGCTGAAAGCGGCCCTCCTGCTCCACCGTCAACAGGCCTGCCCGGGTAAGGTTCTTCAGATGGAAGGACAGGTTGGTCGGAGGGATGTCCAGCGTTGCCGAGATCTCGCCGGCCACCAGCCCCTGCGAACCGCGGCGCACCAGTTCGCGGAAGATCCGCAGCCGCAGCGATGACGCGAGGGCTTCGAGGACGGCGATGGCGTTGGCTTGTTCCATATTTCGATTCTACAAGCCTAGTTGAAGCGTTGCAATGGCAACGATCCTCTCCTCACAGTCCCTTCTGCTGCGACCCGGTCCGGGCCGCGATCGCTCCGCCAGCCTTCATTTTCCCCATTCTGCCGGATTTTCCCGATCCGTGATTTGCTTGACTCAGGTCACAACGATCGCTGCCGCCAGCTCCTAACGTGAAGCTCGCGCATCTCTCCCCTCTCCCGCTTGCGGGGGAGGGGCCGGGGGGGGGGGCCGGGCCCGACGCTGCACCCCCACCCCAACCCTCCCCCGCACGCGGGGGAGGGAGCTTTCATCGTCCGGGCTGGCTGCGCGTGCCATTAAAGTTAACGTGTACGCTGCGCGGCGATCCGGCCACAAACCACGTCCTTTTCGACCGGAGAACGTCCAGTGCCTTACCGTCGCCTGCTGTCATGGTTTTCCGGACTGACCTTCGTTGCACTGATCCTCCTCTCCGGGGGTGCACAGGCACAGGGCAGCGGCGGCGAAGCGGACAACGTCCGCATGTTCGTCTTCTGGGGCGTGGGGTGCCCGCACTGCGACGACCAGAAGCCCTTCCTGCGGGAACTTGAGGAGCGCTACGCGGAGCTCGAGATCCGGGAATTCGAGGTCTTCCGCACGGATGCCCATCACCAGCTCTTCATTGCGCTGTCCATCGCTCACGGAATTGAACCGGGCTCGGTGCCGACGACCTTTGTTGGCGGGCGGGCGTGGGTGGGTGACGGGCCTCAGATCCGCCGTGAAATGGAACGGACGATCCGGGGAGAGATCGCGGACCTCCGCGGCACCCGCGAGGAAGTCGATCCCGCTGATCCGGGGCCCGAGGCACTCGGCATCGCGGATCTTCAGAACGACAACGAGATCAACATTCCGCTGATCGGCACCGTGGACCTCGGGGTGCAGCCGTTGATCGTCACCACACTGCTGGTGGCCTTCATCGACGGCCTCAATCCCTGTTCGCTGTGGGTGCTCACCCTCCTGCTCGGCCTGGTGATCCACTCGGGCTCACGGGGACGGATCGCGCTGGTCGGCATCACCTTCCTTACGACGACGGCACTGATCTACGGCGCCTTCATTGCCGGTGTCTTCGGCGTCCTCAGCTACATCCTTTATCTCACGTGGGTCCAGTGGGTGGTCGCGGCTTTTGCACTGACCTTTGGCCTGGTCAACATCAAGGATTATTTCTGGTTCAGGAAGGGACCGTCGTTCACCATTGCCGACAGCCAGAAGCCGGGGATCTATCAGGGGATGCGCAGGTTGCTGAACCCGCAGCTGACGGGCTTCGCGCTGCTTTTCGCGACCATCGTGATGGCCTCGGGAATCGCGTTGGTCGAGCTGCCGTGCACGGCCGGTTTCCCGGTGATCTGGAGCGGAATCGTTGCGGAGCGCGGCGTGACCGGAACGGCGTTCCTGATACTGCTGGGCATCTACCTGCTGGTCTACCTGCTGATCGAACTGGTCGTCTTCTTCGCCGCGCTGATCACCCTGCGCATGGGCAAGTTTCAGGAGAGCCACGGCCGCAACCTGAAGCTGGTCGGCGGGATGATCATGGTCGCCCTCGCGCTGGTGCTGGTGACCGATCCCGGGTTGATGAACGACGTCGGTGCGACGCTGATGCTCTTCATCGGCACGATCGCGCTGGCCCTGCTGATCATGGGCGTACACAAACGCGTCACCGCCGAGCCGGCCGGCTGATCCGAAGACCTCATGGAGGGCCCACTGCGCTTGGCCCTCCCTACCGCGCCCGAAGCGCAGGGCCGGGAACGAGGTGGCCCGTCATCCAGTCCCGGAGCACAGGGTGGACTGGCAACGGAAGCCAGCCGCTGTGGAAGATTTCGACGGACTGGTACGTCATCCCAGTGCACGTCCAGACCACGGGCCACCCAAAAAGCACACAAATGACCCTGCGAGGAGTCCACTGATGCCGTCCGACCGAACAGCAACTTTGATCCGATCCCTGATCCTGGCCGCCGCACTGCTCGTGATATCCGCAGCCGCCCACGCCGACCGCCCGGCCTTCCTGGTCGATTCGATATGGCTGGAGGACCACATCGATGATCCATCGCTGGTGCTGCTCGAGGTTCGGTATTATCCCAACCGCTACTTCACCGTCGGTCACATTCCCGGTGCCCGTCAGGTCCAGCGCTTTTCGGATCTGGGCGACAACCACGCGGTCCCCATCATGCGTTATCCGTCCCGGGAGGCCTTCCAGGAGACGCTGCGCGGCTGGGGCGTGAACGATGACTCGCTGGTCGTCATCTACGATGATTCCCGTACCGCCCTCGCCTCGCGCATCTACTTCCTGCTCGACCTCTACGGTTTCGACATGGACCGCGTCCGGATCATGGACTGCGGCACCGGAGAATGGGAGGCATTCAACGACCTCTCGACCGAGCCGCCCGAGGTGACCCCCGGCAACGTCAGTCTGCAGCCAGCGCGCGACGGTCTTATCATCGAATGGACAGACATCTATCGCGACGTGTACTCCCTGCGTGACGAGAACATCGTGTTGCTGGATGCCCGTCCCGAGGAACAGTACACGGGTGAGGTGATGAACGGTGCCGTGCGTGCGGGCCACATCCCCGGCGCCGTGAATGTGGAGGGCCTGCAGCATACCGACGGTCAGAAGTGGCGCTCCCTCGAGGTCCTCGAGGAAATGTATGCGGACATCCCGAGGGACAAGACCATCTACGCCTACTGCCATGACGGCTTCCGCAACACCCTGGCCTATATCCAGCTGAAGGCCCTGGGTTTCGAGGACGTTCGGCTCTACAACGGGGGCTGGGCGCACTGGGGCAACGAGCTGTCACTGCCCGTGGTGATGGGTCCCGATCCCTGGGACGCGGCCCATGCACTGTAGTAAGGCTCGGGAGCATCACGCCGATCGGCCATCAACCCGCGCCGCCAGTGCCGAATCTTCGGCGCTGGTAGCCTTTCTCCCGACTGCGCGGGCAACGCCGCAGTCCGGCTGGGCAGTGCGCTCTGAGCCGGCATAACGCCCAACCAACGCCAAGAACCGAAGGAGAGACACATGAAGAAGTATCTGATCATTGCTGCCAGCGCCGTCGCCGTGTCCGCAGGCGCGAACCTTCAGGCCGCCGACCTCGAGGCAGGCGCGGCCACCTATCAGCCCTGTATCGCCTGTCATGGGCCCACGGGACAGGGACAGGCCATCTTTCCGGCGCTGACCGGCAAGGACGCGGATTACCTCGCAGACAAACTCATGCGCTACCGGGCGGGCGAGCAGGTGGGAGAAAACACCGCGCTGATGGCGCCCCATGCCACCGGGCTGAGCGATGAGGACATCGAGAACGTGTCAGCCTACATCGCAGAGGAATTCAACTGAGCCGTTTCCTGCAGGCAAGGTCCGCTCCCTTCGGGAAGCGCAACGCCCGATAGCGGGGCCGATAAACCGGTCCCTCGCTGGCCCTGATCATCCCGAAGACGGCGCGGACGGCCCTGTTCGCGCGCGAATGCCCAGGGAAACGCCGATTCATCGGGGTTTCCCGGGCACACGGAAGTGCCGCCCGAATCGACCACAGCGGGTGGTTGATCCTGAAACAAGCTGCAAATCGCCGGGAGCGCAGTATGCGCTGAGAAAGCCAGGACGGGTTTATTCGGCGCTTCCCTGATCCCTCGGAATTATTCCCAGCACATCGAATGCACCAAACCCCTCCGGTTCCGTGACCACCATGTCACCCGGCTCCGTCTGCCGGAAGGTGATGGTGTTGATGTTGCTGCGGTGACTGACCAGCACCAGCACACCGTCGCCATCGAACTCCCCGATCCGTTCCCGCACATCCTCCATCAACCATTCGGTCTCGCCCGCCGGTAACGACTCGATCAGGTTGAGCGGGGTCCATGCCTCGTAGTCACCGAAGGCCAGCTCCGCTGTCTGGCGCGCCCGGCAGAATTCGCTGCTCATCACCGCGTCGACGGTGACGCCCTGTTCCTGGAAGCGCTCGCCAAGGGCCCGCGCCTGCTCGCGACCCTCTTCACTCAGATTCTGCTCCTCGGCGCAGTCACGCTCGGGCGACAGATGCATGGAAACCTCCGGTGTCGCTTCCTCCGACTGCGTGTGCCGGATCATCACGACCTTGCCTCCATCGGCCAGGGCCGACCACAGTGCGGGCTCGTCGGCCGCCAGCGAGTTGGGGCCCGCCAGCATGACCAGCGCAGAGGCAACAGCAAGGGATATGGTGGTGCGTACCATCTTCATTGGGTGGACTCCTGGTGGGCGGGCGGATCGCGCTCTCTGGTATTTCCGGACGAAATGGGCCCGGAACTATTCCGCGCACCACCAACTCCGGTACCGCGCTCGCAGACGGATTTTTGCATCCGTCCCCCATCCCGCATGAGGCGATTACGGCGAAGGGGGAGATCCGCGGCCTGTTGACGACCGCATGGCGAGCGCCAGCAGGATCGCCCCGTAAACCAGACCAACGATCACGCCATAGAGGTGCGCATCCACGATCACGGCGCCGTTTATCCATGCCGCCGCAAGGGGGTCCCCCTCGCCCATCCACTCGGCTGCCAGTTTCACGAACAGGATGCCCAGCACGGCCAGCGCGAGCGTAGTCATGCGCTGCAGGTTGGCGACCGCGCCCGCAGCGAACAGACCGTGCAGCACGCCAGAGAATCCCACGTACCATCCCACGCCAGGTGAACACCACAACAGGCCCGCACTGACCCCGAGGGCCAGGACCACCACGCCCAACGCCCACCACACCGACCTGAGCGTGTCGCCCAGCAGCGCCCAGAGGAGGGCGAGCCCGGCGAGATTCAGCCCGAGGTGGACCCAGCCCAGGTGCACGAAGTGGGCCCCGAGCAGCCGCCATGGCTCGGTGAGAAAGTGCTCCCGATCGAGCCGCAGCCACTCGGCACCGACGGACCATTGCAGGATGACGGCCAGGAGCGCGATCCCGATCGGTAGTGACCACTGCCAATGATCCCTGCCATCCCGGTGCATGTCTGCCTCGTTGCTGTTCGCGTGCAAGGCACGCTGCTGCACGGCACCCCGGCGTTGCAGGAACCGAGCCCTCTCGCCGATCCCGGCGTCTGGGGAAGGTCGCCCAGGGGCTGCTCAACCCTTGATGCAGATCACCGGCTCAACGCGCGCGACCATTCGGGCGAGACCGGCATCGTGGGTCGCCTGGACCACCCGGCTCACGTCCTTGTAGGCCCCGGGGGCTTCCTCGGCGACGCCGCGCAGACTGGGGCTCCGAATCAGGATGCCGCGCGCCTCGAGTTCGTCGACCAGCTCCCGCCCGCGCCACTGGCGCGTCGCCTGGTGCCGGCTCATCGCCCTCCCGGCTCCATGACAGGCCGACTGCAGCGAAAGTCCTTCACCCTCTTCGGTACCGACCAGGATGAAGGACCCCGTGCCCATCGAGCCCCCAATCAACACCGGTTGACCGGCAGACCGCAACGCTTCCGGCAGGTCCGGATGACCCGGCCGGCGAGCGCGTGTCGCGCCCTTGCGGTGCACGTACAATTCCCTCTCGCGACCATCCACCACATGCCGCTCGGTCTTGCAGGTGTTGTGCGACACATCATAAAGAAGTTTCAATGCTCGATCCGGGAAAAAGTCCGCAAAAGCTTCGCGCGTCAGGTGGGTGATGATCTGCCGGTTGGCGAGCGCACAGTTGACCGCGGAACGCATCGCGCCCAGATAGCGCTGCCCGACCTCGGAGTCGATCGGGGCGCAAGCCAGCTCGCGCTCCGGAAGATGGATGCCGTGCTCCTCGGCGGCCACCACCATTTCGCGCAGGAACTCGGTGCCGATCTGGTGGCCCAGGCCGCGGGACCCGCAGTGGATCGACACCACGATCTCGCCCTCGACCAGACCAAAGGTCCTCGCGACCCCCGGGCCGAAGATCTCGGCGATCCGCTGGACCTCCAGGTAGTGGTTGCCTGAACCGAGCGTCCCCATCTCCTTGCGCTGCCGTTTGCGCGCCTGTTTCGACACGGCCGAGGGATCGGCATCCGCCATTTCGCCGCCTTCCTCGATGCGCAGCAGGTCCGCGGGTTCGCCATAGCCCTGCTCCACCGCCCACGCGGCCCCGCCCTCGAGCATCGCGGTCATCTGCCGGTCGTCGAGCCGGATCGCCCCGGTACTCCCGACCCCCGCCGGGACCGCCTCGTACAGCGCATCGGCGAGAGCCGGTTTGACCGCCCCGATGTCGTCCAGCGTGAGCCCGGTAAGCAGCGTTCGAACCCCGCAGGACACGTCGAAGCCCACGCCCCCGGCCGACACGACGCCCCCCTCGTCCGCATCGAAGGCAGCGACTCCGCCGATCGGGAATCCGTACCCCCAGTGGGCATCGGGCATCGCATAGGATGCTCCCACGATACCCGGCAATGCCGCCACGTTCGAGGCCTGTTCCCCAACCTTGTCATCCATCTCGCTCAACAGACCAGCGTCCCCGTAGATGATGGCCGGGACGCGCATCGGGCCGGTTTGTTCCAGCTGCCAGGCGGTATCGGAAAGCCTGGTGAAGCGGCTGATATCCATGATTCGTGCCTCCGTGACTATTCGGTCCGACGACGTCAGATGTCCAGCACGCACTGCGCGATCCACTGGCCTTCCTCCGTCTGCCAGACCGCAAGCTGGGTGAAGGTCGCACCCTTGATCTCTACGGTTGGCTGATGGCGCAGGCGGTCCACCGGCTCGCCCCAGGCCTCGGCGCTGAGATTCCCGTCATCGACCTCGACCCGGAAGCGCCCAAACAGTCGCCCTTCCACGGCCATTTCGTAGACCAGGGCATTCAGGAAGTCGAAAAGGAGCAGCTCGGGATCCGGACCGGGGCAGTCAAACGCGAACGGCTGCGCCGATTCGATCTCCGTGGGGTCGGTCACGATGGCGGTCATGGCGGTGGCGGCTGCCGCGAAGGCCTCGCCAAGGGTGTCACCATAACCGCGCACACCCATGTCCGCCTCATGGGGAAAGTGCTCCCAGCGCAGATTTGCCGCGGGGATGGAGCTCTCGGGAGGTTCGCGTGGGGGCGCTTGCATTGATGGCCTCAAGGGAGGACCTGAATCCGCAGCTGGCCGCGTCCTCGAGATGCGTGCGGACGATGGTGCGGCTGCCGCGTCCCTTGAGTGTAGTCCAGGGCTCCCGCTCTCGCGGTCCCGGCAACGCTACATGACGAGGGTGATGGCGCGCGACTATGCCCCGACCATCAAAGGGGACCGCAGGGTGGGCAAAACGAAGTGTGTCCACTACAGGCCACAACGGCCAGGATGGCGGGCCCGCTACGCCTGGCCCACCCTACGGCCCAGGGGCGGCTCGCGACAGAGATGGAAGGGATCTTCGCTAATCCCGCACGCCCTCGATGTGCCCCTCCTCGGCCCACCTGAGGACCTCGCCGACAATGTCGTTCATCGTCACCAGGCCCACGAGCTTGCCGCTCTCCAGCACCACCACCCGGCGCTGAAACTGCGAGATCATCATGCGGGCCACGTATTTCACGTCCATCATCTGCGGCACGATCAGCGCGGGCTTGGTACAGACGTCATAGACATTGATCAGATCGATGTCGCCTTCCTCCGACACGATCGTTCGCAGAATGGCGGAATAGGTGATCATGCCGTAGGCGTCGTGTTCGTCGCGCCGCTCGACCACCAGCGATTTCACCTTGTGTTGTCGCATTTGCGCCATGGCCTCGCGCAGCGTGGCGAGCGGCGAAATGGTGATCACGTCGGTCTGCATGATGTCCTTGACGAGCATATTGCCTCCGGGAGATTGAATCGATGCCAGGAGCGGTGTCGGCGCGAACGCGCGCGATCAGGCGACCGAACGGCGCTCGCCGCCATTGGACGCACACTCAGATCTCATCCTTGATGCGCTCCTCGAAACTCTCGAGCTGCCGGGTGTCGATACCCGCGATGTGGTCCAGCGGCACGGTGAAGACCACCCCCTTGGAGTGCTTCGCCAGTTCGAGCTCGACCGTCAGCGCCTTCATCACAGTCAGCGAAAGTTTCCTTTCCAGCACGCAGATCATGACGCTCTGCGAACCCTCGTAGGTGAGGCCGAAAAAGGTCTTCTTCTCCTTCGCGCCGATCCCTCGGGCATCCAGCAAAGTGACGCCACCGGCACCCGCCTTCTTCGCGATGTCGATGGCCTTTTCTTCCAGATCATCGGCGAGAATCGCGACGAGCATTGCGAATTTCATGGTTCGGTACCTCTCCATCGGTTGACGAATTCAACCGCGATCGCATAGAGCATCACGGATATTATCGGAAAGATCGAGGCGAACGCGATCAGGCCGAAGCCGTCGATCATCACGTTGCGCCCCTCGATGTGCGTGGCCAGGCCGATGCCGAGCGCGGTCACCAGCGGCACGGTCACCTCGGAAGTGGTCACGCCCCCAAGGTCGTAGGCGAGGGCGACGATGTACTTCGGCGACAGGAAAGTCAGCAGGATCACCACCGCATACCCTGCCATGATGTAGTGGTGGATCGAGTCGCCGCTGATGATGCGGTGCACGCCCACCGTGATCCCGACTGCCACGCCGATCGCGACCAGAATGCGGATCACGTTCCCGTTCAGCCGGCCCTTCGCCGCCTCCTCGGCCTTCTGGCCAATCGCGATCAGCGCCGGCTCGGCCATCGTGGTGGCAAAGCCGATGGCGAACGCGAACAGATAGACGAAGATCCAGCGGTCCAGCCCGATCAGCTGCTCGGCCATGCTCTGGCCGATCGGGAAGAGCCCCATCTTCAGCCCCACCACGAAGGCGTACAGGCCGACGATCACCAGCAGAAAGCCGCCCATCACCTTGTGCAGGTGGGCGATGTGTTTCCGGATCACCAGATACTGGAAGACCAGCACGACGGCAATGATCGGCAGGACGTCCCGGAACATGATCATCAGGTCGCGCAGCATGCCGAGCAGCAGGCTGCCACCGACCTCCTCGACCACTTCGGTCACTTCCGGGTCCACGGCCTGCGCGAGTCCGTTGGCTACTTCCCGGGCCTCGCCGAAGGTGTACACGATGATCCCGTAGATCTGTACCGAGATCATCGGCACCATCACCGCCAGCCCGACCAGACCGAAGCCGTGGATCAGCGGATTGCGACCGCGCACCGATACCGCCAGGCCGATACCGAGGGCCGCGATCAGCGGCACGGTCACGATGTTCGTGGTCACGCCGCCGGAGTCATACGCCAGCCCGACGATCTCCTCCGGCGCAAAGAAGGTCACGATCACCACCACGATGTAGCCGATGATCATGTACCAGTGGAGACTGTGGCCCAGCAGAATCCGGACCACGCCCAGCGCCACGACCAGACCGACCGAACTGGCGACCAGCAAGCGCAGCGTCAACGCATTGATCCGCCCCTCGCTGATGAGTTCCGCCTGGTCCGCGACCGCAATCAGTGCGGGTTCCGCGACCACCGCTGCGAAACCCAGACAGAAACCGAAGATCATCAGGAGCGGCAAAGAGCCCTTGCGCGCGAATTCATTCGACAGGTTCTTCCCGATCGGAAACACGCCCAGTTCCAGCCCCTGCAGGAACAGGGCCACCCCGAGCACGACGACCAGCAGACCGACGGCCATCGGCAGCCACTCGTCGGGAACCTGGCGGATGACCAGGAACTGAAAGACACCCACCACCAGGATGATGGGCAGCAGGTTCCGGAACGAATGGTTCAGGATGCCGAAAAATTCCCTGAGCTGGTTCACGCGTATCGTGCGTTCCGGTCTTGGACGGTTTTCGTTATCGGGAATTCGCGATCAGGTGGACTCGTCGTGCAGCCGGTCCGCCGGTGGGTGATCCCGGATGTGCCGGCACAGAGCTTCAATGTCGATACCGCCCGTGCCGTCCACCGGCATGCAGAAGGCCAGTCCCTGAAACGGTTCCAGCAGCTTCAGCTCGGCATTCATGCGCTCGGCGATCCGGGTGGCGGTCTCCTCCCCCAGCACCGCAAGCAGCACGGTCTCGGCGCCGAGATAGGTCAGGCCAAAAAAGGTAACGTGCTCCGGGAAGCTGATGCCGCGTCCGTTCAACAGCGTCATGCCGCGGGCGCCCTCCTCGCGCGCGATCTCCCGGGCCCTTTCTTCGAGCTCGTCCGCCACGACGGCCACCAGCAGGTTTGCCTCCATGATCCAGCTCTCCCGTTTCGAGCCTGGCCGGAAGATAACACACCCTCCGGTCACCCCCCACTGCGGCCAGCATCGGGAACGGGGACTTGCCGTCGCCTTCGATTGCAGGAAACCCGCTGCCCATGTTGCGCAATCCGGAGGGACGCAGACCCCCCGCGTTCCGCACCCGCAACCGGCGTCCGCACGACAGGGTCAACGCTGCCAGAAGGCCGGCGACAACAGCACCAGTACGGTAAAGATCTCAAGGCGTCCGAGCAGCATCGACAGTGTCAGTATCCATTTGCTGAAGTCGTTGATGCCGGCGAAGTTCGGGCCGACGTCGCCGAGTCCCGGGCCGAGATTGTTCAGCGTGGCCGCAACCGCCGAGAACGCCGTGACCTGGTCGAGGCCGGAGGCCATCAGCAACAGCACCATGACCGCGAAGACAAAGATATAGACGGCCATGAAGCCCCAGACGGCCTCGACCACGCGGTTTGGCATCACCTTTTCGTTCACCTTCACCGGAATGTGGGCGTGGGGATGGATCAGCCGCTGGATCTCGCGCAGCCCCTGCTTGGCCAGCAACAGCACGCGGATCACCTTCATGCCGCCGCCGGTTGAGGCGGTACACCCGCCCACGAACGACAGGAAGACCAGCATCAGCGGCAGAAAACCGGGCCACAGATAAAACTCGGTAGTGGCATAACCGGTGGTCGTGCCGATCGAAACAGCCTGGAAAATGCCCTGGCGTACTGCGTCGGCAACATTCCCCGTGACCTCGGAGTACAGCAGGTAGCCGACCGCGATCCCCGCCCCCGTGGCCAGCAGCGCAAGGTAAAGCCGCACCTCCTCGTCGCGGCGGTAGGGAGCGAAGCTGGCACGCCGGAAGAACAGGAAGTGCAGTGCGAAGTTCATGCCGCCAAGCAGCATGAACACCACGGCGACGCCCTCGATCATCGCGCTGTCGAAGTGCCCGATGCTCGCGTCGTAGGTCGAGAATCCCCCGATCGCGACCGTAGTGAAGGAATGCGCAATCGCGTCGAAAACCTCCATGCCCGCAGCCCAGTAGGCCAGTGCGCAGGCCACCGTCAGGCCGACATAAACGAACCACAGGTTGCGCGCGGTCTCAGCGATGCGCGGCGCCAGCTTGTTGTCCTTCAGCGGGCCCGGCATCTCGGCCCGGAACAGCTGCATGCCGCCAATGCCGAGCAGCGGCAGGATCGCGACCGCCAGGACGATGATGCCCATCCCGCCCAGCCACTGCAGCTGCTGGCGGTACCAGAGGATCGCGCGTGGCAGGTGATCGAGCCCGACGATGACCGTAGAGCCGGTGGTGGTGAGACCCGACATGGACTCGAATACCGCGTCGGTCACCGAGATCTTCAGGACCGGGTCGAGATACAGCGGCAGGGACCCGAACAGGCCGAGCACCAGCCAGAACATCACCACCACAACGAAGCCGTCGCGCACCTGCAGTTCCGCGCGGGACCGGAAGAACGGCACCCAGATCACCACCCCGACGACCAGCAGGATCGCGAAGGCCTGCAGAAAGACCCGTGCACTCTCCTCTCCGTAGATCCAGCCAACCAGCGCCGGCGGCAGCATGGTGATGCTGAACAGGGTGACGAGGATCCCCAGGAGGCGCATCGTGGTGGTGAATTGCAGCATGGGTCGGCGGCTCGCGATCCGGGGTCAGAAGAACAGGGGGCTGGGCCGGAACAGACGCTGCACCGCGGATATCCGGGTGCGATCCGACAGAAACAGGATCACGTGATCGCCTGCGTGGATCATCGTGTCATGATGCGGGATCAGCACCTGCTCGCCACGCACGACGGCACCGATGGTGGTGCCCTCCGGTAGCTTCAGCTCGTCGATCCGGCGATCAACGACCTGTGATGTTCGCGCATCGCCGTGCACCACCGTCTCGATCGCCTCGGCCGCACCCCGCCGCAGCGTGTGCACGGTGGTCGTCCCCCCCTCGCGCACCCGTGCCAGCAATGCTGCCACGGTGACCATCTGGGGCGAAACCGCAATGTCGATGGTTCCGCTCTGCACCAGGTCGACATAGCTCGGCCGGTTGATCAGGCTGATCACCTTGCGAACCCCCCGCCGCTTCGCGAGCATCGCGGCAAAGATGTTGGACTGATCGTCGTTGGTGACCGCGCAAAGAACGTCGGCGTGATCCACGTCGATCTCCTCGAGGAAGCGGTCGTCGGCGCCGTCTCCCTCCAGCACGAGCACGTCCGTCGGCAATGATGCGGCCAGCATCCGGGCGCGTTCGGGGCTGCGCTCGACCAGCTTCATCCGGAAACGATCGGCGAGGATCTCCGCAAGTCTGCGCCCGATGTTGCCGCCACCAACGACGATCACCCGCCGGTATGGCCGCTCGAGCTGGCCCAGCTCGGCGGTCACCGAGCGGATGTGTCTCTTCGCGGAGACGAAAAAAACCTCGTCGTCCGCCTGGATCACCGCGCCGCCTGCGGGCGGCAGCGGCCGGTCCCGGCGGAAGATCGCTGCCACCCGCATCTGCTCACCGGACCGCAAGCGGCGCAGGCTGCGCAGCTCCCGGCCAACCAGCGGGCTACCCCGATGGGCCCTTACCGCGACCAGCGAGACCCTCCCGTCTGCAAAGTCGAGCACCTGCAGCGCGCCGGGATGCTCGATCAGTCGCCGGATCTGGGTGGTCACGAGCTCCTCGGGCGAGATCAGCATGTCCACGGGCACCGCGTCCCGGCGGAAGAGTTCAGGGTGCTCGTGATAGTCGCGGGCACGGGCGCGAGCGATGCGCGTTTCCACGTTGAAGAGCGTCGAGGCCACCTGGCAGGCAAGCATGTTCACCTCGTCCGAATCGGTGACCGCAATCAGCATCGCCGCATCCTGCGCTCCGGCAGCCTCCAGGACCGGTGGATGCGCACCGAAACCCATGACGGCCTTGATTTCCAGGTCGGCCGTCAGCGAATTCAGTCGCTTCCGGTCGCGATCGATCACGGTCACCTCGTGCCCATCCGCACTCAGGGCCTCGGCGAGCGAATATCCGACCTGGCCGGCCCCCAGGATGATGATCTTCTTCATGAGTTGGGGCCGTTCCGTTCCATGCCGTCTCCGATTGATGCGGAGCAGGCCCTGCCTGTAAGGGGCATGATGCCGCTCTCCGCACGGTCCCGTATGCTACTGCCAGCCTGAACGCACCGGCAAAGGGGCAGGGCACAATCCCTGCAGCCGGCACCCGGACGCCACTGGAGCCATCCATGACACCGTCGACAGCCAGCACCCGGGTGGACAACACCAAAGCGACCGACAGCGCAGAAAACGCCAGACCGGCCATCGACATCCGGGGCCTGCACAAAGTCTACAACGGAACCTCAGCGGTCGATGGCATCGACCTCGCGATCCCGGCCGGGCAGTTCTTTGGTCTGCTGGGCCCCAACGGCGCCGGCAAGACGACGACCCTGCGGATGCTCCTCGGGCTGACGCCGATCGACGCCGGCAGTGTGCGGGTGTTCGGAATGCCGATCCCGGAACGGGAGCGCGAGATCAGGGCGCGCCTCGGGGTGGTGCCCCAGTTCGACACGCTGGACCCGGACTTCACGGTCGAGGAAAACCTGCTCACCTACGCGTCCTATTTCGGGCTGTCCGGCGCGGGATTGACCCGGCGGATCGACGAACTGCTCGAACTCGCCAACCTGGAGGCGCGCCGCGGGGCACGTATCGACACCCTCTCGGGCGGCATGAAGCGCCGGCTGACGCTCGCGCGCGCCCTGATCAACGGACCGGAGGGGGTGATCCTCGACGAGCCCACGACCGGCCTGGATCCGCAGGCCCGGCACCATCTCTGGCGGCAGCTGCGCCGGCTGCGCGAGCGGGGCGTCACGCTGGTGCTGACCACCCACTACATGGAGGAGGCCGAGGAACTCTGCGACCGCATCGCGATCATCGACGCAGGGCGCATCATTGCCTGTGACTCGCCGCGCGCGCTGATCGCGGCGCACGTCGAGCCCTGGGT
>PWRV01000108.1 GCA_003563455.1 Thioalkalivibrio sp. | reverse complement strand
TCGATCCCCACCGACAGGCGCACCATGTCCTCGCGGACACCCGCCCGTTCGAGCTCCTCGGGCGACAGCTGCCGGTGAGTGGTGGTCGCCGGATGGCAGGCCAGACTCTTGGCGTCACCGATGTTCACCAGCCGGGTTACGAGCTTCAGCGCATCGATGAAACGCCCGCCCGCTTCCAGTCCACCCCTCGGGCTGTTGATCCCGAAGCTCAGGATGCCGGCCGCCTTCCCCCCGAGGTAGCGCTGCGTCAGGGCGTGATCCGGATGCGTCGGCAGGCCTGCGTAGGAGACCCAGCCCACGTCCGGATGCTCATTCAGGAACCGCGCCACGGCGGTCGCGTTGTCACAGTGGCGGTCCATGCGCAGCGCGAGGGTCTCGATGCCCTGCAGGATCTGGAAGCTGTTGAAGGGGGAGATCGCCGCGCCCATGTTGCGCAGCGGCACCACCCGCGCGCGTCCGATGTAGGCCGCGGGCCCGAAGGCATCGGTGTAGGTCACCCCGTGGTAGGACGGGTCCGGCTGCGTGAGCCCCGGGAAGCGTTCGGCGTGATCAACCCAGGGGAACTGCCCGGAATCGACCAGCACGCCGCCGATGGTGGTGCCGTGTCCGCCCATGTACTTGGTGAGCGAGTGCACCACGATGTCGGCACCGTGCTCGAACGGCCGGCAGAGATAGGGAGACGGCACGGTGTTGTCGACCATCAGCGGCACCCCGTTGGCATGCGCCAGTTCGGCGAGGGCCGCGAGATCCGCGACATTCCCCGCGGGGTTGCCGACCGATTCGCAGAAGACCGCGCGGGTACCGGAGTCCATCAGGCCACGCATCGCGCCGACGTCTCCCGGCGCCGCGAAACGGACCTCGATGCCGTAGCGCGGCAGCGTGTGCGCGAAGAGGTTGTAGGTCCCGCCGTAGAGCGTGCTGGTGGTCACGATGTTGTGGCCGGACTCGGCGAGGGTCATGATCCCGGCGGTGATGGCCGCCATGCCCGAGGCGAATGCCAGGCCACCCACCCCACCCTCCAGGGCGGCGACGCGCTGTTCCAGCACATCCGTGGTCGGATTCATGATCCGTGTATAGATGTTGCCCGGAACCTTCAGATCGAAGAGATCCGCACCGTGCTGCGTGTCATCGAAGGCGTAGGAGGTGGTCTGGTAGATCGGCACCGCCACCGCCCGGGTCGTGGGATCCGGCTGGAAGCCTGCGTGAATCGCCCTGGTCTCGAACTTCATGCGCCCCTCCTCGTGTTGATGGATCCCGGGACGGGGCGATCACCGCCGCGCACGCCCGGGAGTGAGCGCAGCATACTGCAGCCGCCACAGCGGGTCACAGGTCGGCGCGACCAGCCTTGACGCGAAGGAATAACCTTGCTAAGACCAGTTGATTACCGGCAGGTTCCGCATTCAAGCGCCGAATCCGAAAAAAAGTCTTGACCTGAATCAACCAAACCGGTCGATCATGGCCTACACTCCGGAATGCGGGGCAGCCCGTCCGGGTCGCTTGGCTGTGCCGATTTCTTCACCGATGGGGGATCTCCATGGAAACAACCGCAGACACGCATGACGTCCGAACAGCGACGCAAGAAACCTATAACTACAAGGTAGTTCGGCAGTTTTCGATCATGACGATCGTCTGGGGCATCGTCGGAATGCTGGTGGGCGTCATCATCGCCGCGCAGCTGTACTGGCCGGCCCTGAACACCAATCTGGAGTGGTTCACCTTCGGGCGCCTGCGTCCGTTGCACACCAACGCGGTGATCTTCGCCTTTGGCGGTTCCGCGCTGTTCGCCACTTCCTACTACATCGTCCAGCGCACCTGTCAGACCCGCCTGTTCGGGGGGCCGCTGGTGGGCTTCACGTTCTGGGGCTGGCAGGCCGTGATCGTGCTGGCCGCGGTCACCCTGCCGCTCGGCATGACCATGGGCAAGGAATACGCCGAACTGGAGTGGCCGATCGCGATCCTGGTGGCCATTGTCTGGGTCGCCTACGCGATCGTTTTCTTCGGCACCATCCTGAAGCGCAAGGTCCAGCACATCTACGTGGCGAACTGGTTCTTCGGGGCGTTCATCATCGTGATCGCGGTGCTGCACATCGTCAACAACATGTCGATGCCGGTCACGCTGTTCAAGTCCTACTCGATGTACCCCGGGACCATGGACGCGATGATCCAGTGGTGGTACGGCCACAACGCCGTGGGCTTCTTCCTCACCGCCGCCTTCCTCGGGATGATGTACTACTTCGTGCCGAAGCAGGCCGGACGCCCGATCTACTCGTATCGCCTGTCGGTGGTCCACTTCTGGGCGCTGATCTCGCTCTACATGTGGGCCGGCCCGCACCACCTGCACTACACCGCGCTGCCCGACTGGGTGCAGTCACTCGGCATGGTCTTCTCGCTGATGCTGCTGGCGCCTTCCTGGGGCGGGATGATCAACGGCATCATGACCCTCTCCGGGGCCTGGCATAAGCTCCGCACGGACCCGATCCTGCGCTTCCTGATCGTGGCGCTGTCCTTCTACGGCCTAGCCACCTTCGAAGGGCCGATGATGTCGATCAAGACCGTGAACGCCCTCTCCCACTACACCGACTGGACCATCGGTCACGTCCACGGCGGAGCGCTGGGCTGGGTCGCGATGATCTCCATCGGATCGCTGTACGCGCTGATACCGGCGCTATGGGGCAAGGAGCGAATGTACTCGATCAAGGCGATCGAGTGGCATTTCTGGCTGTCGACCATCGGCACCGTGATGTACATCGTTTCGATGTGGATTGCCGGCGTGATGCAGGGCCTGATGTGGCGTGCCGTGAACGAGGACGGAACCCTCACCTACAACTTCGTGGAGTCGCTGGTACAGATGTATCCGTACTACTTCCTGCGCTTCCTGGGCGGTGCGGTCTTCTTCGTCGGCATGTTCATCATGGCCTGGAACGTCTGGAAGACCATCAGCGGCACCAAGCCGGTCGTTCACTCCGTTCCGCAGACCGCGCACTGATTCGGGGGAGACAACACCATGAGTCATGAAGTCGTTGAGAAAAACATCGGCCTGATGGTCGTCCTCATCATCCTGGTGATCAGCGTGGCCGGTCTGGTCCAGATCGTCCCGCTGTTCTTCCTGACCAGCACCACGGAGCCGATCGAGGGCATGGAGCCCTACACCGCGCTGGAACTGGAAGGCCGGGATGTCTACATCCGCGAGGGCTGCTACACCTGCCACTCGCAGATGATTCGTCCCTTCCGCGCCGAGACCGAGCGCTACGGGCACTACTCGGTGGCGGGTGAGTCTGTCTGGGACCACCCGTTCCAGTGGGGGTCCAAGCGCACCGGACCGGACCTTGCCCGTGTGGGAGGCCGTTACAGCGATGACTGGCACCGGCTGCATTTCATCGACCCGCGGGCAGTGGTGCCGGAGTCGAACATGCCGTCTTATGCTTTCCTGGAAAACAAGGTGATCAACGCCGATCTCACCCCGCGCAAGATGCGGGCGCTGCAGCGGCTGGGGGTTCCCTACACGGACGAGCAGATCGAAGCGGCAGCCGACGAAGTTCGTGACATGACGGAGATGGATGCCCTGATCGCCTACATGCAGGGGCTCGGAAAGTGCAGAGACCCGGATGGGGACCTGGTTCCTTGTTTGCGCGCTGGATTGTGACGGATGAGCTTCGGATTCTTGCACGGCCTGCTGACCCTTCTGGTGATGATCCTGTTCCTCGGGATCGTCTGGTGGGCTTTCAGCAGCAAGCAGAAGAAACGCTTTGACGAAGCCGCCAATCTCCCCTTTGCGGACGAGGATGACAAGCCGGACCCCGAGCGGTCGCGGAAAGGAGACGAATAATGAACGAGTACGACATGAGTACCTTCTGGCACTGGTGGGTCGTGGTGCTCACTCTCGCCAACATCGCAGGCATCTACTGGCTGATCCGGTGGACCGCGAAGAAGCGCCCGGGCGAAGTGGCCGAGGGTTCGGAGACGGGTCACAGCTGGGACGGACTGAGCGAGTTCAACAACCCGCTGCCACGCTGGTGGCTGTACATGTTCTACTTCACCATCGTGTTCGCCCTGATCTACCTGGTGCTCTATCCCGGGCTCGGCCGCTTCGCCGGCATGCTCGGATGGCACTCGGGAAACATGCTGAATGTCGAGGATAGCCAGTACATGCAGGAGCGGCAGCGCGCGGAAGAGCGTTTCGGACCGATCTTCGCAGCGATGGCCGAACAGCCGATCCCGGTGCTCGCCGAGGACTCCGACGCCCTCGCGACGGGGCGCCGGCTGTATCTCAACTACTGTTCCACCTGCCACGGGTCCGACGCCCGGGGTGCCAGTGGCTTCCCGAACCTCGCCAACGACTTCTGGCAGTGGGGCGGGACCCCGAGTGCGATCCAGACCAGCATCGCGCAGGGCCGGCAGGCCAACATGCCGGGCTTCGGCGACTCGCTCGGTGAAGAGGGCGTTGAAGAGGTGGCGCATTACGTGCTGCAGCTCTCCGGTCGCCCGGACGCCGACGAGGCCAGGGCCGAGGCAGGTCAGGCGAGGTACCAGATGTTCTGCGCCGGCTGTCACGGGCAGGACGGTGGCGGCATGGAGATGCTCGGCGCGCCGGCGCTGACCGAGAACGTATGGACCTACGGCGGGTCACTCGCTGCGATCAAGCACACCATCGAGCAGGGTCGTGCAGGCGTAATGCCCGGCTTCCAGGAACTGCTTGGCGAAGAACGGGTCCATGTGCTGTCTGCCTACATTTACAGCCTCAATCCCGATTAACCATCCATTTGCACTAGCCAGGGCGGGCTACACTGACCGGTAGCCCGCCTTTTTTTTTACCGCGTCACCCCATCCGATATCGAGCAGGCCCATGGCAGAATCCGACACGAAAGGCAGCAAGAAGGCCACCGCCACCCCGGCAGAGGGGCTGGAAAACGAGTTCTACGCGAAGCACGAAAAGATCTACCCGCGGCAGGTCAGCGGTATGTTCGCCAGGCTGCGAGTCACTGCGATGCTGGTGTTGCTCGGCATCTTCTACGGGCTGCCCTGGATACAGTGGGAAGGCCGTCAGGCGGTGCTGTTCGACCTGCCCGCGCGTCAATTCCACGTCTTCGGCCTGACCTTCTGGCCGCAGGACTTCTTCCT
>PWRV01000271.1 GCA_003563455.1 Thioalkalivibrio sp. | reverse complement strand
CCGATCTTCCCCGGCGCCGGAATCGGCGAGGGGGCTCGCCTCCTACAGGAGGCCCGGGCGAACGCTGTAGGAGGCCAGCCTCTGGCCGATCCTCCCCGGCGTCGGAATCGGCGGGAGGGTTCGCCTCCTACAGCCGCCGGATGCGCTCGAGCTGGGCGCCGAGATCGGTGCGGGCGGCGCGCATTTCCGCGACCCGGGCGCGTTCCTTGTTCACGACCGCCTCGGGCGCGCGCGCGACGAAGCTTTCGTTCGCCAGCCGCGCCTCGCTCTGCTGGAGGTTCTTCTCCAGCTTCCCGATCTCCTTCTCCAGCCGCGCGATCTCCGCGTCCCGGTCGATCAGCCCGGCAAGCGGGATCAACAGGCGCATTTCGCCCACCGGTGCCAGGGCCGATTCCGGGGCGTCCTCGTCCGCATTGAGCCAGGTCACGGATTCCGGGCGTGCCAGGAAGTCGATCAGCGGCCGGTGCGCGAGATAGCGGGCCTGGTCGGTCTCCGACCAGTTACGGACCAGGACGGGCAGGGCCTTGCTCGGCGCGATGTCCATCTCGGCACGGATCCGCCGCAGGCCGGTGATGAAGCCCTGCACCCACTCGAGCTCCGCGCGCGCCGTCAGATCCGCGGGGAAGTCGTCTGCCGCCACCCACGGCCGTTCGACCAGGAAACGGCCTTCGACACCCGCCGGCCCCTTCACGTCCCGCCAGATCGCCTCGGTGATGAACGGCATCATCGGGTGCAGCAACCGCAGCAGCGCCTCGAGTACCTGCACCAGCGTATGCCGCGTGGCCCGCTTTACCGAAGCATCCGCGTCGCCATTCAACACCGGCTTGCTCAGCTCGAGGTACCAATCGCAGTAGTCATGCCAGGTGAAGTCATACAGCGTCTGCGCGGCGAGGTCGAAGCGGTAGCTTTCGTAGTGCGCGGTTACCGCAGCGGCGGTGGCATGCAGACGATCCATGATCCAGCGGTCGGCCAGCGTCGGCTGGCGGTGTTCCGGGCCAAGACCGGTGTCCTGATCCTGGACGTTCATCAGCACGAAGCGCGCGGCATTCCAGAGCTTGTTGCAGAAGTTGCGGTAGCCCTCGATGCGCCCGAGGTCGAACTTGATATCGCGTCCGGTCGTGGCGAGCGCCGACAGGGTGAAGCGGAGCGCGTCGGTGCCGAAGGCGGGGATGCCCTCCGGGAACTGCCCGCGCGTCGCCTTCGCGATCCGCTTGGCCATCTGCGGCTGCATCAGGCCGGAGGTGCGTTTCTCGAGCAGGGCATCGAGCGTGATCCCGTCGATCAGGTCGATCGGGTCGAGCACGTTGCCCTTCGACTTCGACATCTTCTGCCCCTCGGAGTCGCGGATCAGGCCGGTGATGTAGATCTCGCGGAAGGGCACGTCGTCCATGAACTTGAGTCCCATCATGATCATCCGGGCGACCCAGAAGAAGATGATGTCGAAGCCCGTGACCAGCACGCTGGTCGGGTAGAAGCGGCGCAGTTCCGGGGTCTGCTCCGGCCAGCCCAGCGTGGAAAACGCCCACAGCGCGGAGCTGAACCAGGTGTCCAGCACGTCCGCGTCCCGCACCAGCCTGACTTCGGCGCTCAGCGCGTGACGCTCGCGGACCTCGACCTCGGAGCGTCCGACGAAGACATTGCCGTCCGCGTCGTACCACGCAGGGATGCGGTGGCCCCACCAGATCTGGCGCGAGATGCACCAGTCCTCGATGTTGCGCATCCACTCGAAGTAGGTCTTCGACCAGTTCTCCGGTACAAACCGGATGCGTCCGTCCTCGACCGCCCGGATCGCGGGTTCGGCCAGGGGGCCGGCCTTCACGTACCACTGGTCGGTCAGGTAGGGCTCGATGACCGCGCCACTGCGGTCGCCGCGCGGGACCATCAGCCGGTGGTCGGCAACCTTCTCGAGCAGCCCGGCCGCCTCCATGTCGGCGACAACGCGCTTGCGGGCCTCGAAGCGATCCAGCCCCCGATAGGCCTGCGGGGCATTCTCGTTCAGCGACGCGTCATTGGTGAAGATGTTGATCAGCGTCAGGCCGTGCCGCATGCCCACGGCGTAGTCGTTGAAATCGTGCGCGGGCGTGATCTTCACGCAGCCGCTGCCGAATTCCGGGTCCACGTAGTCGTCGGCGATCACCGGGATCGTCCGGCCGGTCAGTGGCAGTTCCACCTGCTGCCCGATCAGGTGCCGGTAGCGTTCGTCCTCCGGATGCACCGCGACCGCCGTATCGCCGAGCATGGTTTCGGGACGTGTCGTGGCCACGACGAGGTGACCGGAGCCATCCGCCAGCGGATAGCGGAAGTGCCACAGCGAGCCCTGCTCCTCCTCCGACAACACTTCGAGGTCGGAGACTGCGGTGTGCAGCACCGGGTCCCAGTTCACCAGGCGCTTGCCGCGGTAGATCAGGCCCTCCTCGTGCAGGCGGACGAAGACCTCGGTGACCGCGTTCGACAGTCCTTCGTCCATCGTGAAGCGCTCGCGCGACCAGTCGATGGAGTTGCCGAGCCGGCGCATCTGGCGGGAGATCGTGCCGCCCGAGTGTTCCTTCCAGTCCCAGACAGCTTCGACGAAGGCCTCGCGCCCGAGTTCGTGACGGCTCCTGCCCTCGGCCGCCAGCCGTCGTTCCACGACCATCTGCGTGGCAATGCCCGCGTGGTCGGTACCGCCCTGCCAGAGGGTCGCGTCGCCGCGCATCCGCCGATGCCGGATCAACGCGTCCATCAGCGTGTGCTGGAAGGCATGCCCCATGTGCAGGGTGCCGGTGACGTTCGGCGGCGGCAGCAGGATGCAATAGGGCGGGGCCCCCTCCGGCCGCACCGCGAAACAGCCGCTTTCCTCCCACTGACGGTAAAGGTCCTGCTCGATCGCGCGCGGGTCGAAACTCTTGTCCATGACGGGCCGGGGGGCTGGGAATCAGCCGCGCATTATAACGGCTGCGGGACGGCCATGCCCTGAGCCGCATCCGTGCATCGGCGGGGCTGGCGGCAACGAGACGTTATCACCCGGACTGGATCGGCCGGTCTATTCATATCCCGCATGTGGCACAATCGGATTTAGATCGATCTATTGACTTTCGATGAGGCAGGGTCTAGTTTCAGAGATAAGGAATGGGTGAACAGGGTGTTTCCCCTTCCGGATCGCCCACTGGCAGCGAAGGTGGTGACAGGGGGCAATGGAGTCTCCTCCAGGCGGTGAAGCGGTTGGCCCCGGCTTGTCCGGGGCCTTTGTTATGCAGCGACCGGGCCGATGCGCTCGCAACCGGGGCGGCTGCGGGCTTCAGTTGGCGATCTCATGGTGTTCCAGCGGGTAGCCGCGTTCCCGGAAGAAGCGGTAGCGCTCGCGGCCGCGGGCGCGGGCGGTCTCGTCCCCCCCAACCAGGTCCGCGATCCGCTGGAAACGCCCGAAATAGTCGGGCAGCGCGTCGGCGAGATTGATCAGCACGTCGCAGCGGTCGCGGGGTGATGCGGCCTCGTGCAGCGTTACAGGACTGTCGGGGTCGTCCACCTCGGTGCTGTGCGGCAGGAAGGCCGTGTCCTCGAAGGTCCACAACAGCTGGTCGAGCTCCTGCGTGGCCCGTGCGTCCCGGGTGTGGATGTGCACCCGCTGGCCGAGCCCGTGCGCCTTGCGCGCGAGGCGACAGGCGAAGCGCTGGCGTGCGCGCTCCTCCGCGCTCGCCAGCAGGTAGAAGGTAACGCGGGTCACGCGCAGGCCCTCGGCTTCGGCGCCGGCGCTCAGTGGCTGACCTGATCCAGCAGATAGCGCACCAGCAATGGCACAGGCCGGCCGGTCGCACCCTTTTCCTTCCCGCTCTTCCAGGCAACCCCGGCGATGTCGAGGTGCGCCCACGGGTATTTCTCGGCAAAGCGAGAGAGGAAGCAGGCCGCGGTGATCGTCCCGGCGGGACGGCCGCCGATGTTCGCCATGTCGGCGAAGTTGCTCTTCAGCTGCTCCTGGTATTCGTCCCAGAGGGGGAGTTCCCAGGCGCGATCGTAGGTGGCGGTCCCGGCTGCCTTCAGTGCCTGCACAAGGTCGTCGTCGTTACCCAGTACCGCGCTCGCCTGATGACCCAGTGCGATGATGCAGGCGCCGGTCAGGGTGGCGATATCGATCACGGCCTTCGGCTTGAAGCGTTCGACCCAGGTCAGCGCGTCGCAGAGCACCAGCCGGCCCTCGGCGTCGGTATTCAGGATCTCGACCGTCTGGCCGGACAGGGTGGTGATGATGTCCCCCGGCCGGCACGCGCGGCCGTCCGGCATGTTCTCGGCGCTTGTGACCACCCCGACGACGTTCAGCGGCAGCTTCAGCTCGCAGACCGCGGTCATCACGCCGAGCACCGTCGCCGCGCCACACATGTCGTATTTCATCTCGTCCATTGCTTCGCCCGGCTTCAGCGAGATCCCGCCGGTGTCGAAGGTGATGCCCTTGCCGACCAGCACGATCGGGGCCTCGTCCTTGCCGGCACCGCTGTATTCCAGGGCGATCAGGCGCGGCGGTCGCTCCGAACCCTGGCCGACCGCCAGGATCGCGTTCGCGCCGAGCTTCTTCAGCTCCTTCTCGTCCAGCACGGTGGCCTTCAGCTTCTTGTGCTTTCCTGCCAGTTCGCGGGCCGCATCGGCGAGTGCCTCGGGGTGAATCACGTTGGGCGGGGCGTTGCCGAGGTCGCGGGTGTGGTGCGCTCCCGTCAGGATGGCCTCCGCCTCCGCGCAGGCCCGCTCGGCCTCCGCCGCCTGCTCCTCCGTCACGCACAGCACCACGTTCTTCAACCGGACCGGCTTCACCTTTTCCTTGCCCTTGTACTCCGCGTATCGGTAGCCCGCATCCCCGATCGCGAACACCAGCGTCTGTACCAGCCAGCCAATGCTTTCCTCCGTCGGCAGCAGGTCGTCGACGGCGATCGCGATCGTATTCGCCGGACGTTCCACTACCAGCCCGGCCAGCGCCTTGCACGCCTTGCGCACGGCCTTGGCGGCGAAGTCCTTCTTCGGCCCCAGCCCCACCAGCACCGTGGCAGCCGCCCCCTTGGCCGGCGCCGGGATCAACAGCGTCGAGCCGGCTTCGCCCTCGAGCTCCCCGGCCTTGACCACATCCGACAGGCGGCCCTGCAGGGCCTCGTCCAGACCCT
>PWRV01000173.1 GCA_003563455.1 Thioalkalivibrio sp. | reverse complement strand
TACCGGGGCGATTACTGGGCTGCGCTGGTGCTTCTCGCGATCGCCGGCTTCAGTGATGCACTGGACGGACATCTCGTGCGCCGATACGGCTGGACCACGCGCCTGGGCGCCTGGCTGGATCCGGCGGCGGACAAGATCCTGATGCTGGGTATCTATCTGGCGGTCACCCTGAGCGGGCTGCTCCCGATCTGGCTGCTTTTCCTGGTGGCCGGGCGCGATATCTGGCTGTCATTGGGGTCTCTGGCCTATCGGCACTGGGTGGGCCCGCTCCGCGTGGAACCACTGATGATCAGCAAGATCAACACTTTCTTCCAGATCCTGCTGGTGCTGGGCGCGATCCTGAAGGTGGGGATTCTGGAACTGGACCCGGTATGGATCCAGCTCCTGATCGCGATCGTGACGTTTACCACGGTCGCGAGCGGCCTGGCGTACACCGGGGTCTGGGGGCACCGGGCATGGCGGCACCTGCAGGCGTCGGACGGCAAACGCGCATCGCCCCCGGCATGAGAGCAGGCCAGCTGCCGCTCGACCTGCGGCTGCGCGATGCTTCGCGCTTCGAAACTTTCCACGCGGGCAGTCACGGTTTGCTGGTGGCGACCCTGCGCAACATGGCGCGGGCCTCCGGGCCCGGAAATGAACAACAGGTGTTCCTGCACGGCGCCGAGGGTTGCGGCAAGACCCATCTGCTGCAGGCGGTCTGCCACGAGGCATCGCTGCGCGACCGGTCCTGTGCCTACCTGCCGCTGGCGGAACTGGTCGACCGCGACCCCGCGCGCGTCCTCGAGGACATGTCCCGGCTGGACCTGCTGGCCCTGGATGATCTGCAGGCCGTGGCGGGCGAGCTGCACTGGGCGCGCGCGCTTTTCGATCTGGTCAACCGCGTCCGCGAGCGCGACGGTCAGCTGCTTTTCGCCGCGCGCTCAACTCCCGACGGTCTCGCCTGCGGCCTCCCCGATCTGGTCTCGCGACTTGGCTGGGGCCCGGTGTTCCGGATCGACCAGCCCGGTGACCTCGAGCTGAAGGCGATTCTGCGAAAGCGCGCCGGGCTGCGCGGGCTGGAGCTCGGCGATGCCGTGGCGGAGTATCTGCTGCGGCACGAGTGCCGCGACCTGGAATTCCTGCTCGCGCTGCTGGATCGCCTCGACCTCGCGGCGCTGGCCGAGCAGCGCCGGCTCACGATTCCGTTCATTCGCGCGCATCTGCGGGCCCGGCCGGCAGAACGCTGACAACCGCTTCAGCGCTCCGGCGCGCGGGCGGCGCGCACGTAGAGCAGGCTGCCCCCGAACAGCAGCAGCGCGAGCGTCAGCATTGCCAGGCCGTAGACCCGATCCGTCTCGACCGCGGCGAGCGTGATGCCGACAACGACGTAGAAGAGCGACAGCAGGCTGGTCCAGGCATGGGTCCGGACCCGCCCGTACAGCAGACCTCGCAGCGGTGCCAGCAGAGGCAGCAGCAGGATCAGCAGCACCAGCGAACGCGGCAAATGCCGGGGCGGATCGATCAGACTGGTCCAGAGGAGAATCAGCAGGAACAGTCCGAAGTAGCCGCCGAGGGTCAGCCAGCGTCCGGCATCGACCCGGCTCAAGTGCCCGGTCCCTGCGCGAGCCGACCCGCCAGCCGACCGACGCGCTCACCGAGAGCCTCCGCGATGCGCCGTTCCTCGCGGGTGATTTCGCGCTGGCTGTCGGGGCCCGCTACATGCGATGGCCCGTAGGGTGTGCCGCCACTGGAGGTGCTGGTGAGTTCGGGCACGGAGTAGGGCACGCCGACCCACAGCATCCCCTGGTGGATCAGCGGCAGGGCCATGCTCAGCAGCGTGGTCTCCTGGCCACCGTGCATCGACGCGGTGCTGGTGAAGACCGCGAAGGGTCGGTCCACGAGCGTGCCGCTGGCCCACAGGCCGCTGGTGCCGTCGAGGAAATACTTCAGGGGTGCGGCCATGTTGCCGAAGCGGGTCGGCGAACCGAGGATCAGCCCGTCCGTTTCCTCGAGGTCACGGGTCGATGCATACGGCGGGCCCTGGTCGGGCACCGGCTGCGCGTCCTCGCCGAGGTTGGTGGTCACGGGCGCCACGGTCCGGACCCGAGCCGCCGCCCCGGCCTTTTCCACGCCGGTGGCGATGTGCCGCGCGAGTTCGGCGGTCGCGCCGTAGCGGCTGTAGTACAGCACGAGGATCTCGGTCATCTAGACAATCTCCAGTATGCGTTCCGGTGGGCGCCCGATCCGGGCCTGTCCGCCACGGACGACGATCGGGCGTTCGATCAGTTTCGGGTGATCGACCATGGCCTGTATGATCCGTTCATCCGGCAGGTCGGGATTGGCCAGCCCGAGTTCCCGGTACGCGGCCTCGCCGGTGCGCAGCAGCTCGCGCGGGCTGATGCCCAGCAGTGCGATCAGGTCCTCGAGTTCCGCCCGGTCCGGCGGCGTCTTCAGGTACTCGACGATCTTTGGCTCGATCCCCCGTTCGTGCAGCAGTGCCAGTGCGGCACGAGACTTGCTGCAGCGCGGATTGTGATAAATACGGGGTGATTCATTCATCGGCATCTCCGGGGGTCAGCATGAACAGCAGCGACCATGGTACCGAGGCCCTGCGCTGCAGGGTAAGCGGGCGTGTGCAGGGGGTCTTCTTCCGCGCGTCGACGCAGCGGCAGGCGCGCTCGCTCGGGCTCGCGGGTCACGCCCGCAACCTCGAGGACGGCAGCGTCGAGGTGCTGGCGGTGGGGTCGCCCACGGCGCTGGAGGAATTGAAGGCGTGGCTCGCCGTCGGCCCGACCGGGGCACGGGTCGATTCGGTCGACTGTGCCTCCGAAACCCCGCCGGATCCGATGCCGGAGGGGTTTGCCACGCGCTGAAACCGGCACGGTGGTTGTCGGACGCGCGGAGGCCGGCCTTCAGCTTGACCGGCGCGTCGGGGGGGCAGCGCACCAGACGATGAAGCCAGCCCCTATGATTCTTGCCACTTTCGTGTCCATCCGCGTTCGTTCGTGGCCAATTTTCCGGTCAAGCCGTGCGCGAGTACACGACCTTCGACCGGTTTTCAGCCAGGCTGCGCGCGCTGCTTGAGAAATTCCACCACACTCGAGCGCTCGATCCGGCGCGCTTCGGTGTCGGTGCGGCCCTGGTACTCGACCTGACCCTCGTCGAGCGCGCGTTCGCCGATCACCAGCCGGTGTGGCAGGCCGATCAGTTCCATGTCGGCAAACATCACGCCCGGGCGGATTTCCCGGTCGTCCAGCAGCACCGCGAGGCCGGCGGCCTCGAGTTCGTCGTGCAGCGCGGCCGCGGCCTCGCGAACGCGCTGGGACTTCTTCGCGCCGATCGGGCACAGCGCGATATCGAAGGGGGCGAGCGCCTGTGGCCAGCGGATGCCGCGCTCGTCGTGATTCTGCTCGATGGCAGCGGCCACCACGCGGGACACCCCGATGCCGTAGCAACCCATGGTCATCGTCCGTTCGCGGCCGGACTCGTCGAGCACGGTTGCGTTCAGCGCCCGGCTGTACTTGTCGCCAAGCTGGAAGATGTGGCCGACCTCGATGCCGCGGCGGATCTCGATCGGGCCGGACCCGTCGGGTGCGGGTTCACCGGGGACGATGTTGCGCAGGTCGGCGGTCTCGGGCAGGGGCAGGTCGCGTTCCCAGTTGATGCCGGTGAAGTGGTGGTCGTCTTCGTTGGCGCCCGCAACGAAGTCGGCGAGCGCCGCCACCGCGTTGTCGGCGAGCACCGGAAGCGGGCAGTTCACGGGTCCCAGCGAGCCGGTTCCGGCGCCCACCGCCGCGCGGATCTCGGCGTCGCTGGCCATGCGCAGCGGCGCGTCGATCCACGGGTGCTTCTCGGCCTTGACCGCGTTCAGTTCGTGGTCGCCGCGCAGCAGCACCGCGACCAGCGGGGCTCCGGCCTCGCGGCTCGCGGCCAATACCAGGGTTTTCACGGTCTGCCCGGCCGGCACGCCAAGGAACGCAGACAGTTCCTCGATGCTGCGCACGTCCGGGGTAGCCACTTTTTCGAGCGACTGCTGCGGCGGTGGTGCGGCGCCGACGGCGGGGGCCGGGGCCAGTTCGACATTGGCCGCATAGCCGCCTGCGGAGAAGGCAATGCTGTCCTCGCCGGACCCGGCGAGCACATGGAACTCGTGGGAGGCGCTGCCGCCGATCGCGCCCGTGTCGGCCTCGACCGCACGGAACTCGAGCCCGCAACGCTCGAAGATGCGGGTATACGCCGCATGCATCGCCTCGTAGGTCTGCTGGAGGCTGTCCGGCTCGAGGTGGAAGGAGTAGGCGTCCTTCATCAGGAATTCCCGGGCGCGCATGATGCCGAAGCGTGGCCGGCGTTCGTCGCGGAACTTGGTCTGGATCTGGTAGTAGTTCACCGGCAGCTGCTTGTAGCTGCGGATTTCACGGCGCACGAGGTCGGTGATGACTTCCTCGTGCGTGGGGCCGAAGCAGAAGTCCCGCTGGTGGCGGTCCTGCAGACGCAGCAGCTCCGCGCCATAGTGTTCCCAGCGCCCCGACTCCTGCCACAGCTCGGCAGGCTGCACTGCGGGCATCAGCAGTTCCAGCGCGCCCGAGCGGTCCATCTCCTCGCGCACGATCTGCTCCACCCGGCGCAGCACGCGCAGCCCGATCGGCATCCAGGTGTAGAGTCCCGACGCGAGGCGGCGGATGTAACCCGCGCGCAGCAGCAGCTGGTGGCTGACGACCTCGGCCTCGGCGGGGGTTTCCTTGAGGGGGTTGAGCGGGAATTGCGAGGTGCGCATGGGTTCCGTTCCTGGACGTTCGCTGGATTCCGGCCGCGCCGTTCGGCACGGCCGGCGGGGTGTCAGAACGTGTCGCCGTTCCAGCCCCAGAGCTTGCGCGGGGCGTCGGCGAATTCGATGTAAACGCGCTCTGGCGGGATCGCGAGCAGCTTTTCGAGCCGGTCGCACAGTGCGCGGGAGAGCTCGGTGGTGCGCGCCTCGGGCAGGCCGATGCTTTTCAGTTCGCAGTAGGCCAGCGGTTCGGTCGTGCCGGCAAAGCGCATGTCCGGGTTTTGCTGCAGACGCACCATCACGTAGCCCTCGGGTTTGCCCAGCCATTCCGATACCGCACTCGAGAGTTCGGCGGTCAGGCGGCCGCTGTTCGCGGGCAGC
>PWRV01000025.1 GCA_003563455.1 Thioalkalivibrio sp. | reverse complement strand
TCGACTTCCTCGTGCTTCATCTGCAGCAGGATCGCCGCGGACTGGTTGTCCTGGTCCGGCAGACGCTCGAGGTGGTGGTCGAGGTGGCGTTCGACCTGTCGTTCGGTCTCGTCGACGAAGCCCAGGCTGTAGCGGTCGCCGGCGAGCCCCGCAGCGGCGCCCATCGCGAGCGAACCCAGGTACCAGACGGGATTCAGCAGACTGGTGCGCACCCCCATCTCGTGCGCGCGCTCGGCGCACCAGTGCAGGTGGTCACCCTCTTCGCGTGCCGACTGGTCAAGACGCTCGCGCACTTCGGGTCGACGGGAGGTCAGCATCTGTCCCTGGTAAAGCCCCTGCGCCGCGACCTCGCCCGCGTGATTCACCCGCATCAGGCGCCCGACAAGCGCGCGTTCCTCGGTCTCCAGCCAGGGCTCTGGCAGACCCTGCGCCGGCGACGGGCGTCCCGTGGCCCGCGCCTGGCCGGAGACCACCTTCACGAAGGCGTCCGCCTGGCTGATCAGTTGGTCGACCATGGATAGCTTGCGCATCCGGCCATGCTAGGTCAGGTGCCGGGTGGCTTCAAGCCGACAGGGGTCGGCCTTCGGCCGCGATGGCGGTGGTTGAGGGGATCGCGGCTGGAAGCCGCTCCTGCAGCGCTCCTGCAGCGCTCCTGCAAGGGTGGACCGTCTCAGGCTCCGCGGGTCATGTTCTTGCCGTAGAAGATCTCCATCATCTCGCGCTTCAGGAGCTTGGAGATGCGGGCGGCCTCCCTTGCGGGGTAGTCCTCCTTGCCCAGCCCGAACAGGTAGTTGTCGAGATCGAAGTCCTTCAGCACCATCTTGGTGTGGAACAGGTACTCCTGGTACACGTTCACGTCGACCATCTGGTACTTGTCCTTCGTGTCCCGCGACAGGAAGTCCTGGATGGAGTTGATCTTGTGGTCGATGAAGTGCTTCTTGCCGCGCACGTCGCGGGTGAAACCGCGCACGCGGTAGTCCATGATCACGATGTCGGACTCGAAGCTGTGGATCAGGTAGTTCAGCGCGCGCAGCGGCGAGATCCGCCCGCAGGTGGAGACATCGATGTCCGCGCGGAAGGTCGAGATCCCGCCCTCCGGGTGCGACTCCGGATAGGTGTGCACGGTGATGTGACTCTTGTCGAGGTGCCCGACGACGGTTTCGGGCAGCGGACCCGGGCCTTCGGTGTAGCCGATCTTCTCGGTCGCCACCGGCTCCTCGGAGATCAGCATCGTCACCGAGGCCCCCTGCGGCTCGTAGTCCTGCCGGGAGATGTCGAGGATGTTTGCCCCGATCAGGTGGGCGACGTCGGTAAGAATCTGGGTCAGCCGCGCGGCGTTGTAGGCCTCGTCGATATAGGCGAGGTACTCGTTCCGGTGCCGCTCCCCCGCCGCGTAGCAGATGTCGTAGATGTTGAAGCTCAGGCTCTTGGTCAGGTTGTTGAACCCGTGGAGCTTGATCCGCTTGTCGTGCCGAGCCAGCATGGCCTTTCTCCTACAGCCCCGACCAAAGAGCGGCGCATTGTAGACACCTCGCCGAGGGTGTCAACGTCTCATTCCTCTGCCGCAACCCCGCCCTCCTGGCGCGGTGCCGGTCCCTCGAAGATGCTGAAGTCATGAGTAATCTTCGCCGAAGCGCCGAGCATGATCGACGCGGAGCAATAGCGGTTTGCCGAGAGATCCACAGCGCGGGCGACGTGCTTCTCCGAGAGGCCGTTGCCGTACACGTGGAAATGCACCGCGATCTCGGTGAAGACCTTCGGCACCTTCTCCGAGCGTTTGGCCTCGACGGTGACCGCGCAGTCCAGCACCGGTTGCCGGGCCTTCTTCAGGATCGCGATCACGTCGAAGCTGGTGCAGCCTCCCAGCCCGAGCAGCAGCATCTCCATCGGCCGCGCGCCAAGATTGCGGCCCCCGACCTCCGGGGCGCCGTCCATCACCACCGCGTGTCCGGTGCCGGTCTCGCCGACGAAGGCCATCCCGTCAAGCCACTTCACTCTTACCTGCATCTGGTCACCTCCTCGCGCGGCGACCACCGGGGCGCCGCGATCTTCAGCATTCGCTGGACCGGATCAGCCGAACAGCCGCGTCAGGGCCGCACCCGGATCCGGCGCGCGCATGAACGCCTCCCCGACCAGAAACGCATGGACGCCGGCGGCGCGCATGCGCGCCACGTCGGCCGGCTCCTGAATGCCGCTCTCGGTCACCAGCAGCACGCCTTCCGGCACCGCGGCGCACAGTTCCAGCGTGGTCTCGAGCCGGGTCGCGAAGCTGCGCAGGTCCCGGTTGTTGATCCCGATCAGGTCCGCGCCGAGTTTCAGCGCACGATCGAGTTCGGTGCGGTCGTGAACCTCGACCAGCACGTCCATGTCGAGGTGGCGCGCCTGCCGGTAGAGATAGCCGAGCCGCTCGTCGGTCAACGCCGCCACGATCAGCAGGATGCAGTCGGCGCCGAGCGCGCGGGCCTCCTCGACCTGATAGGCATCGATCACGAAGTCCTTGCGCAGCACCGGCAGACTGCACGCCGCCCGCGCCTGCTGCAGATCGGCGTCCGCGCCCTGAAAGAAGTCGACATCGGTGAGCACCGACAGGCAGGCCGCCCCACTCTCGGCGTAGGCGCGCGCAATGGCGACCGGGTCGAAGTCTTCCCGAAGGACACCCTTGCTGGGGCTTGCCTTCTTGATCTCGGCAATCACTGCGGCGCTACCGGCGTTCATTCGCTCCAGCAGGGCGGCACGAAAGCCGCGCGGCGGTTCCTGCACGGCCGCAAGCGCCGAAAGGTCGCTTCGCGCCAGCAGGCTCGCCCGCGTGTCGACCTCTTCGCGCTTGCGGGCGAGGATGCGCTGCAGCACGTCAGGGACTTCGGCGCGATCGCGGTTCATGGCTTCCACTCCGGCAGTTCCGCGGTGAGGCCCGCGAGCTGCCGCAGGCGGTCCGCGGCGGCGCCGCTGTCGATCGCTCCAGCCGCCGCAGCGACACCCTCGGCGTGACTGGCGGCACGGCCACTGACGTAGACGGCGGCCCCGGCGTTCAGTAGTACGATGTCGCGCGCGGCGCCCGGCTCGCCGTCGAGCACCGCGCGGATCATTGCCGCGGACGCCTCGACCGAATCGACCCGGATGGCTTCGGGCGGCGCGAGCGGCAAGCCGAAGTTCTCGGGCGACACACGGTATTCGCGAATCTCGCCGTTGCGCAATTCAGCCACGCGCGTCGCAGCCGAAATGCTGATCTCGTCCAGGCCGTCCTCCGCGTGCACCACGAGGACGTGCCGGCTGCCCAGCTTCTGCAGGGCCTCGGCGAGCGGTCTGATCCACTCTGGCGAGAAGACGCCGAGCACCTGGTTCGGCGCCCCGGCCGGGTTGGTCAGCGGCCCGAGCACGTTGAAGACGGTCCGCACCCCGAGTTCGCGGCGCGGCCCGATCGCGTGGCGCATCGCACCATGGTGCGCGGGCGCGAACAGGAAGCCGACGCCGACACGATCGATGCACGCCGCCACGCCCTCGGGCGCGATGCCCAGGCTCACGCCCAGTGCCTGCAGCACGTCGGCACTGCCGGAGCGCGAGGAGACCGAGCGGTTGCCGTGCTTGGCCACGCGCGCACCGGCCGCGGCCGCGACCAGTGCCGCCGCGGTGGAGATGTTGAAGGTGCCCGAGGCGTCACCGCCGGTGCCGCAGGTATCGACCAGTCCATCCGTGTCCACTTCGACCCGGGTGGCCAGCTCCCGCATCACCCGCGCGGCGGCGACGATCTCGTCGGGGGTCTCGCCCTTCATCCGCAGCGCGACCAGCAGGGCTCCGATCTGAGCCGGTGTGGTCTGCCCGGTCATCACCGACTGCATCACCGAGGCCATCGCCCCGGCCTCCAGGTCATGCCCGTCGATCAGGGCCGCGATCGCTTCCTGTATCTTCACCCGTCACTCCTGTTCCGTGTCGCATCCACTGGTGGGGCGTCAGTGTAACCGGCCGCATCCCGGCAGACGAGCCAGGCGGCCGGCGCACTCAGGCCGCCGCCGGGAGGCGCTTCAGAAAGTTGCGCAACAGATCGTGACCGTGCCGGGTCAGGATGGATTCCGGATGGAACTGGACGCCCTCCACCGGCAGGCTCCGGTGACGGACACCCATGATCTCGTCGATCGAACCCGACGGGTCGCGGGTCCAGGCAGTGATCTCGAGGCAGTCCGGGAGGCTGTCCTGCTCGATCACCAGCGAGTGGTAGCGCGTGGCCTCGAAGGGGTTGTCCAGCCCCTGAAACACGCCGAGCCCCGAGTGGAAGACCATCGATGTCTTGCCGTGCATGATCGCCTTCGCGTGCCCGACGTGTCCGCCAAACGCCTGCCCGATCGCCTGATGACCAAGGCACACGCCGAGCAGCGGGATTTCCCCGGCAAGGCTGCGGATCACGTCCAGCGACACGCCCGCCTCGTTCGGCGTGCAGGGGCCCGGAGAGATCACGATGCCGTCCGGAGCGATCTCCCGCACGCCCTCGACGTCTATCTGGTCGTTGCGGTGTACGACCACCTCCGCGCCGAGTTCGCCCAGGTACTGCACCAGATTGAAGGTGAAGGAATCGTAGTTGTCGATCATCAGGATCATCTGTCGAAGCCTCTGCTCGCTGCGCTTGCCAATCAGCGCGAATACCGGAAACGGGATCCGGACCGGAGGATGATTCCGGCCCCGGTGGAGGATGCCACAAACCGCTGCGCGCGGCGCCGGGACGGGAAACACCAGGGGATTGAATTTCCGGACCCCCCGGGTGGTCCCAGCCTTCGCAACCCAGCCCCCTTCGCAACTCAGCCCCCAGGAGAGAACCCATGTACCTGCGCTTGATCACCCCGCTGCTCGCCGCCCTGCTTTTCGCGACCCCGGCACTCGCCGCCGAGAGACCCGCCCCGCTGATCGAGAAGATGCAGGCGGGCGGGCTGGTGATCTACTGGCGTCACGCCAAAACCGACTGGGGGCGCCGCGACACCGACCTGTCCGACATGGACCGTTGCGAGACGCAGCGCAACCTGAGTGCCGAGGGGCAGCAGGAGGCGCGGCATGTCGGCGCGGCCTTCGAGCGCCACGGCATCCCGGTGGGCGACGTACTGACCAGCGATTTCTGCCGCAACCGGGATACCGCGGAACTGGCCTTCGGCCGTTACGAGCGGGTGG
>PWRV01000083.1 GCA_003563455.1 Thioalkalivibrio sp. | reverse complement strand
TGACCCCATCCGCGTGTGAACGGCAGCAGAGCCCGTTGGTCAGAACAGGCAAAGGAAACTGCGGCGCCCGATACACCCGTATCTTGCCTGACACCAGGCAACCTCAAGGAGGCGACAATGACCGACAAAGTCGTGGACGTAACGATCCATCTCGATGAATCCCTCAATGCCGAGAATCGCGAGGAAATTGAGGACAAGCTGCGCGGTCTGCAGGGTGTGGTGGCCGTATCAAGCCAGGACGAGACCCCTCACCTGTTGGTGGTGGGATACGATCCAGATGCCATCGACACGGACGCAATCCTGGAAACGGTCACCGAGAGCGGCATCCAAGCCGAACTGGTCGGCATGTAGGCCAGGGTCCTGTGCAGCGAATCGTGCCGAATCGTCGGGTCGGACCACCGCAACCCCCTGAACCCCAAACCATCACGCTCGGTTCTCACTGGCGTTTTCGGGGTTGAGGAGCTCCTTTAGCTCCGAAACCCGTTCTGCTCGGGGCGCAAAGGTGAAGTGGTGGCGATTATCGATCTCCGTCGGCGGCGTTGATCAGGAAAGCTCACGCGCATTGGCAGGGCGAGATCGCCCTCGTGGAGATACCATCATGACCATTGCAACCACACTGAAGTCCTTCCTGGACGAACGCAGTGTTCCGTATGAAGTGGTTAGGCACCCCACTACCCCATCGGCGAGCCGCAGCGCTGAAGCGGCCCACGTGCCGGGCGACCAGTTTGCAAAGGCCGTGGTACTGAAAGATCACAGTCGGTACATGCTGGCAGCGCTGCCCGCGACGCGCCGGCTGCAGCTCGGACGTCTGCACCATGAACTGGGCGAACATGTCGGTCTCTCCACCGAGGACGAAACGCGGGACCTCTTCCCCGACTGCGAGCGCGGTGCCGTCCCTGCCCTGGGAACCGCGTACGGCATTGAAATGCTCGTTGACGACAGCCTCGCCGACCAGGATGAGGTCTTCATCGAGGGTGGCGACCACCAGTCCCTTGTGCGCCTGAGCGGCGAGGCCTTCCGCTCCCTGCTTGGCGAGGTGCGGCACGGAAACTTCAGCACGCGCGTGTGACTCTCAGCGCGGTTGCCCGCTCCGCACAGGCTGCGTAAAAGCCCACAGGGACCCGGCGCGGCCGTCAGAATCCACCCGTACAGGGGCCCAACGATGAGCCACGACATCACCACAGTCTTCGGCGGCACGGGATTTCTGGGCAGCCGAATCGTCCGGGCGCTCGCGACTTCGGGTAGAAGAGTGCGCATCGCCGCTCGCCACCCGATTCGCCCTGACTGGGCGAGCGACGGCGACGTCATCGAACTGACCAACGCCGACATCCACGATGAGGGCGGCGTCAAACGGGCACTGGCGGATGCCACCAGCGTCGTGAATGCTGTGAGCCTGTACGTGGAATCCGGCGGCAAGAATAGCTTCGAAGCCGTCCATGTGAAGGGTGCCGGGCGGGTGGCCCGGCTGTCGCACGCGGCCGGAATCCGGCAGCTGGTATTGATCTCTGGCATCGGCGCCAGCGCTTCCTCGCCGTCCGCCTATGTGCGTGCACGGGCTCGTGGCGAGGAGAGCGTGCGGGCAGTTTTCCGGGATGCGATCATCATGCGTCCGAGCGTGATGTTCGGGCCACGGGATGCCTTGATCGCCAACCTGGCACGCCTCTCGCGCCTGCCGATGATCCCCCTGTTCGGGCGCGGCGAAACCCGTCTTCAACCGGTGCTGGTCGACGACGTGGCGCAGGCGGTCGCCAAGCGGATCGGCGACATGGGTTCGGGGCGATCGCTGTTCGAGCTCGGCGGCGCCCGGATCTACCGCTATCGCGAGCTCGTCGAGCGCGTGCTCGCGCATCTCGGACGCCATCGACCGCTGGTCCCCGTTCCCTTCGTTCTGTGGCGGACCCTGGCGCTGCTGGCAACGCCCCTGCCCAATCCACCCTTGACGCGGGACCAGGTACTGATGATGCAGGAGGATAACGTCGTCGGTAACGGTGTCGGCACCTTCACCGATCTCGGAATCACGCCCCATTCCCTGGAGGAAAAGCTGACTTGCTGCCTGGGCACCCAGTAACCAGGGGGCCATAACCGGGGGGATCAGGTCTCACAGTCCAGCACGTCCAGAGGTGTTGGGATGGCCGATCGTTCCCGAACCGTTTCCGGCTATCCTCCCATTTCGAAAAATGACGAAGGCTGTTGGAATGTGCGACCTGACCCCTTTCACAGCTTGCAAGCTGACGACGTTGCCATCAGCATCAGAGAGTGTCGCCGGGCGGAGATGACCTTGCCCTCAGCTGGCGCTGCAGAAAGCGATCCAGCTGATTCGCGAAGGCCTGCCGGTCGCGCGGATGCAGCGTGGAGGGTCCGCCGGTATCCACACCGGATGCGCGCAGGGCTTCCATGAAGTCCCGCACGTCCAGACGTGATCGAATGGTATCGGCATTGTAGAGCTCGCCCCGCGGGTTGAGGGCATGCGCGCCGCGCGCGATGACCTCGGCTGCCAACGGAATGTCGGCGGTAATCACCAGATCACCCGAGTGCAGACGCGCCACAATTTCGTTGTCCGCCACGTCAAATCCCCGGTCAACCTGCAGCATGCGAACATGGCGGGAACGCGGAATCCGCAGGGGTTGGTTTGCCACCAACGTAACCGGCACCGACACGCGCTCCGCCGCCCGAAACAGGATGTCCCTGATCACCGCCGGACAGGCATCGGCATCCACCCAGATGTGCATCGCGTGCTCCATGACATTGATTTACCCCAAGAGAAAGGGGTCAGGTCTCGTCAGCTGCGCATCAGAGACCCGGGTATCTTACAGTGCAGCCATGATCGAAGATCCGAAACCTCCGTCAAGACCGCCGGAGTCGGCGTCCCGGGAGCCCGGTCAGACTGGCATCAGTGTCAAAGCGGCATGGATCACGACGATCTTCGCATTCTTCCTCTTTGTGATTCTGGCGTGGATCGTCCGGCGAGTGGAAACAGCAGCCCTTGAGGCACAGTGGCTCCTGGCCTTTCGCAGCCCCGAAAGACCCGCTGAGCCGCTTGGACCCGGCTGGCTGGAAGAGACGGTGCGTGATTTTACCGCGCTGGGCAGCCACGGCGTGCTCGTCACGCTGGTGTTCGCGGCCACCGTGTTTCTCCTGCTGACGCACCGGCGCCGCCAGGCCATGGTGCTCGCCCTGGCGTACGGCAGCGGCATCGTGGCGAATCACCTGCTGAAACTGGCGCTGGCGCGGCCGCGGCCCGATGTCGTGGAGCATCTGACTACCGTCTACACGGCGAGCTTCCCGAGCGGGCACGCGATGCTCTCCACGATCGTCTACCTCACGCTCGCCATGGTGTTGCTCCGGGGACAGGCCACCCCGGCGACACAGCACCTCGCGTACGGTTTCGCGGCGTCGCTTGCTTTGCTGGTAGGCGTCAGCCGGGTTTATCTGGGCGTGCACTGGCCCACCGACGTACTCGCCGGCTGGGCATTCGGCTTAGCCTGGGCCCTGCTTTTCTGGCAGCTTGATGCCCGGCTGCAAAGATCCGGGTCCGGGGGGCCTTGATGCGGAACCGACTGCCGTCGGCCTGGGGCAGTCCCAGCCGGGAGGGACCTCGGGGGTCAGGTCTCACCTTCCGGCAGGAGTGCCTCAAAGCGTCATAGGGCACGGCTCAGGCCGGCCCTATGACGCAGGGCGACTAAAAGATGCCATCACGATCGTGGCGGAACTCCGGCGCATCCTCGAGTGCCTGCCGATCCTTATATGTCCTCACGATATAAGCGCCCGGAACTTCGGGATCCGGGTGAACATCAATGGCTTCCCATTTGATGGCCACATCCCGTTCGCCGATGCCCAGAAATCCGCCCACACCGACAACGACGCCAACGATCTCGCCATCAAGACCCAGGATGATCTCATCGACTGTACCGGCTATTTCCTCTCCGACAGCCACACCGGGTTCAGCGGGGGCGCCCATTTCCTCCTCGTGTACACCGGTGATCTCAGCATGCACCGAACTGCCCAGCAGATTACCGGCCATGACCTGCTCATCATCGAGCGAAGTCAGAAACTGCTCCTGCGGTGCGCCTTCTTCTTCGGCCTGCTGCGCTAACGCCATCGCCGGAAACAAGAACGCGCTCAGTACCAACGTCTTCCAGTGTTGCATGTGGCCCTCCTGTGGTCGTGGATAACGATGTTCGTACCGGGAACCAGGCCAACGACGCCCGTCCCAGCCTTATTCCATGTATCCAAAGCCTATGGGGTTCCCCGGAGGGCATACAGTGGTGCGGATGCCTAGGTACATTCCCCCAATTCCGGAAAGCGAGCGGAGCGAAAAATACCCGAACGGGAAACGAGGTCAGGTGCCTGAATGTGAGACCTGACCCCGTCCGTGACCCCGTCCGTGCGGGCCGATCATTGATGGGAAAGATCGATCTCGGCGATCAGCGGCAGGTGATCCGAGGCGATTCGGGCGAGCGGAGTCGCGTGCCGATACAGACGGACCAGGCGGCTTCCGGGCCGGATCCAGAGCCGATCCAGGGCGAAGAGTGGGAAACGCGCCGGGAACGTGGCGGGTGCCCCTGTCCTGCCGAACCACTGGTGCAATTGCCTCAGCGGCTTGCTCCAGAGGATCCATTCGTTCATGTCGCCCATCAACACCGTCGGCGTCAGGTCTGCGGGGGCCAGGTGATCCATCAACTGCCTGATCTGTCTCCCGCGTTCCGCCCTGGCCAGCCCGAGATGCGTGGCGACAACCCGGAGCGGCATCCCGCGGCACTGCATCCCGACGTCGAGTGCCCCGCGTGGCTCGCGACCGGCGACGCTCAGATCGATACGATCGACGCCGGAAAGCTCACAGCAGGTCAGGAGCGCGTTGCCGTACGTGGCCTCGCCACGCAGCATGGTCGGGCCGGCCAGCGCGCGAAAGCCGGTTTCCGCCGCCAGCACCCCAAGCGCGCCCAGATCACCGCTGTGTGACTCTACTTCATTAAGCGCCACGACATCCGCCCGCATTTCATTGATAACATCGGCAATACGCTGTGCATCGAAGCGGCCATCGCCGCCGATCCCGGCGTGAATGTTGTACGTCGCGACACGAAGAGGCTTCATGATGACGCCAAGCTGTCGATGCAGCCCGAGGGGCACCGGTCCGATATCCTCGATAACCGTATTCGATGCAGTCCTTGCAC